>JBLHTU010000018.1:0-35820 GCA_047627515.1 Cyclobacteriaceae bacterium
TCTCTACGTAGGTGCGTGCACTTAAGCTTTGTGAATAGCCTATTTGTGCTAGGGTCAGAACTGAAATAAATAGGATTAACTTTTTCATGGCTTTTTGTTTTGTGCTGTTTAAATGCTACAATACAAATCAAGGCTCTACTGGCAGCTGTTTTGTGCGTTCAATATCTAGTTTGAAATTTCAGTGAACAGGCTAATTAAATGAGTGATTTACTAAGGCTATAATTAAGTATTTCACACAATTGCACCTAATACAGCCATAGGACTCAATGTTCAATGGATCCTTTTATAATGCAGAAATGCTCAAGTGAATTGTTCGTGCATTTGGCTCTCCATTATCACAACAGGGCGACCGTAAAAACACTCGAATTCTATCGCTTTGTACTTGGAGCCGAGAAGGCAAGTCATGATAATAAGCAGTTCTTGAAAATATCACTATCCTCCAATAGAAACATTTGACGTATCTGGTACATGTGGGTCAGCTTTATTCGATAATAGGTCATTAAAATCTAGCTGGATTTTTTTTAAAAAAAAATATGTAAATTTATTGATAATATAAATAATTATTCGTATGACTAAAATACTTCTTGTAGAGGACGAAACGAATATAAGGGATGCCTTGAGGGACATTCTGGAGTTAAATGATTACGAAGTGGTGGAAGCGAATAATGGATTGCAAGGTTCCATTAAAGCGGTCAGAGAAAAACCTGACCTGATTATTAGCGATATTAACATGCCAGAAATGGATGGGTTTGAAATGTTGTCAGCACTCAATATTTGTATGGATGAAGATCTTGTGCCCCCATTCATTTTTCTGACGGCAAAAGTGGAAGTTGTCAATATGCGAAGAGGGATGGCCCTGGGGGCGGACGATTACATTTTAAAACCTTTCGACGCAATCGATCTTCTGGAAGCGGTAAAGGTGAAACTCGAAAAAAGGAAAGAGCAAGAGCATAAGATAGCGTCAAAGCAACGAGGATATATTTCAAGCGAATTACATGATAGTATTCAGCAACTACTTCTAGCATCTCAAATGGGATTTGAGGGTATCAGGGATAAAATATCTGTCTTGAAATCAAGTGATCAGGATATTTTCAAGTTTTCATTGAGGCTTTTAATGCAGGGAAATAATGATTTACGACTATACGCCCATAATCTTGCCAATGTTGGGAAAATAGTAGATATCGAAGAATCCCTTGCCGGGATGTTTAATGATTTGAATGGTTTAGGTGATATTGAATTTAATTTGATAGTCAAGCTCAATCATCCTATTAACTATCACATTCAGACCGAGCTATATAGGATTGCACAGGAAGCTGTAAACAATATCCTAAAGTATGCTGAGGCAAAGGAGGTAAACACAGAGCTAATGAGCACTGAAAATGAGATTGAGCTAACGATATCAGATAACGGAAAGGGATTTGATATTATCCAGATTAGTGATGGTTTGGGCATAAATAGTATGAAAAGAAGGGCAGAGGATATTGGTGCTGATTTTCAAATAATTACAGAGCAGGACCATGGCACTACTATTAAATTGTCTTTAAAACATAAAATTTAGTGTTTTGATGAAATGGCTATAAATATTTTGGATCTTCTGGTTCAGCAATAAATCCGAATGATCCCCTGAATTTCAAAGTTGGATTTATAATGTTTCTCAAGTTCTGATTTTTTTATTCATTGTATCCGTTCTTTTCAATCTTCTATTGGGGAGGCTTGAAATTGTTGATGAATATGAGTGTTTCCGACACTATTTTTAAATTTACATTAATAATCATCGATTATGGATTGTCAATGATGTCGAGACAGATAGCTGATCATCAGACACTTTAAAGTGGATATTCAGCTTTCTAGTCGTTTCAGATTGTATACAATAAGCTCATTGTAGTTATTGCTTATAACACCCGAATAGGTGACGTTATGTCCCTGGCAGGGCGCCACATATCCGCCTTATAAGTCGATGTCTATTTATTTTTTAAACTATCTGATTTTCAGTTTACTATCCGTTTTTGACGTTTGTAATTGACTGTAAGCACTTATGAAAATGGATAGTAAAGACGGTGATCAGCAAGGTAACTGATAGTGGTATCATGCAAAAAACAGGCCGTTGCTTCTGAGTGAATGGCCTTGCCGAGTAGGTACGAAGCGGAGACTTTCAACACCTAGCTTAATGGCAACCCTTTACTATTGTGACTTCTTTTTAATGGTGTAAGTCAGATTCAATCCAGCAAAATAATTGGTTGGATTGCCTGGATAATAGTAGCGAGGGCTGGCACCCCCAAAACCAGTATTGTTAATCAAAAGCATAGAAGCATATTTTTGATTGGTGATGTTCTCAATACCTATGTTCATATCAAACCTGAAATTGCCCACGTCTAGACTATATCCCAATTTACTTCGTAGGATAAAGTAAGAATCTGAGTAGATACTGTTAGCATCATTAATGGGGATTTCGCCAACATATTGCCCATTTATATTTCCATACAACCCACTTTCTGAAAGGATTTCAATACCTGGGTTTAGCAGTAATTCGGGTACTCCTGTAAGTCGTTTGCCATCATAATTCACGTCTTCATTTACAAACTCAGCAAAACGATAGTACATCCAGGATCCTGTTGTGAATAAATTTAGCTGATAGTTATTCGACAAGTCAAATGTGTAGTTCAAGTAAAGATCCAATCCCAGGTGGTTATTCAACCCTGCATTTACCCCGTAGTATTGGTCGTTGTCTGTCCGCTGGGCAACTAAGAGGTCTCGTATTTGCATGAAGTATACAACTAAATCGTATGTAAACCCTTTGCTATTGCCACGTAAACCGACTTCGTAATTCCATCCTTTTTCGGGTTGAATGTCCAGGTTGATCTGACCGTCAGGGTTTAGCGTTTCCTCAAGTGTCGGTGGAGAAAATCCATGGCTAACATTTGCAAAAAGGTGCTGATTAGGACGCAGATGATACACTACGCCAACTCTGGGAGATAAGACCGGATCAAACCCATAAGAGCCAGATAATGAATCCTCGTTCTGCCGGTCGTCCAGTATATATTGGGTGCTGTTAAAATTTAGACCGGCAATTAGCTTCAGCTTGGAAGTTGCATCCATGGAGGTCTCAGCAAAAATGTTATAGTAGGTACGGTCTTCCACAAAATTTGAAATCGGAGCTCCTTGTGCACTACCATCCATAGGTGCGGTATTTACATATTCTCCCCAATCGTAACGGTCCTTGAATAATTCAAAACCAGCACTGAAGGTCAATAGATTGAACTGTCCGTTGATCACATTTCGGGTACCCAAGGAGGTGGTAGTCTCTTCAAGAATATTAAAAGGCCTGGGTTCATACGCATCTCGGTACGTAAAAAAAACGGAGCTATTGAGCGCCCAGTTACTGGATAATTGCTGATCAAGAGATAAGCCGGTTAGGAACTTATCATAGGCTTCGTATCCCTTGGCAGCGCCCCATGTGAAGGCTGCACTTTCGGGGTTATTCTTATAATCGTCCACATTCAGCGCACTTGGAATGAATGCTTGTAGATCTGTATACGTACCAATGAGACTCAGTGTGCTTTTTTCCGACAGGTACCAGTTACTCAAAATACCAATCTGTTCACGATCGTACGCACTGTTTTCACGATAGCCATCATTTTGCGTTTTAGTGTAGGTCACACTTATTGCTTTTTTCTCATCAGCATGGGTGACTGTATTGTTCCACCTGAGTCTGCCAAATGACCCAAGGGTTAGTCCACTTTGTACGCTGGTGGTATTGGCAGGGGCTTGATATGGATTGATTCGAACCACACCAGCTAGGCCAGCTCCATAGCTGCTTGAGTTCGGACCTTTCAACACTTCCATGCGATCGATCAGACTCTGGTCTATGTCTTCAATGGTAGAGCTTCCGCTACCATCTGTGAGCGGAATCTGTCCATAATATGCTTTGATCTTCGATGTCCCAAACAAAGTTCTGGATCCAATGCCCCTGATCGTAATGCGGCTGGTGCTATTGGTTCCACTATGCATATAAACTCCGGGTACTCGATTCATGGCATCGGTGATGGCGTAGGGGGCATCCCGTTGTAGCATTTCCTTGCTGATCACACTTATGGCTCCGGCCGTATTTTTGATTTTGTCTTGTCGGATTCCTGCCGTAATCGTTACCTCATTTAATGAGATGATGGATGGGGTTAACTCAATCGTTAAGCCTGTTGTAGGATTAGAGATTTTCTGTGTTTGATAGCCTACTATTTGAAGGATGAGTGCCTTCGTACCATTGATGGTAAATGAACCGGATGGATCAGTCACGATTGTATCCGAAGCCGAGAAGATCAATACGCCAGCAATGGGCTCGGTCGTTTTTTGGTCAATGACTCTGCCTTGAATTTGGGACTGACTATGTCCGCAAAATACCCAAATGGAAAGAGCTGAGACTAATAAAATTCTGATCATGTGTATCTAACTAGCAAGTGCTTTGGTTGGTAACTGTTACCTGTTCAATTCCTGAATTAAAGTATCTGTTAATTTTCCTAATGTAAGTTGTGCTTCAGCTATTTCATCTTTTAGTACATCACTAGGTTCAGGCAACATATCTTCGATAGAGCCCAAAGCGCTAAAGTACCAGTTATTCCAAGCGGTTAATATTTGTATTTCATCTTTAACTAGCTGGCCATTAGATATAGCTCTTTTGCTAATAATTAATTCATCATTAAGACGTGTTTTTGCAGCGGTTAGCGTGGTTTGGATGACTTGACGGGCAGTTGTGGAATCAGCATTTATCAGGGTATAAGCACTGACTAATGCACCAATACCAACATTCTTTAGCGTTTCACTAGATACCATCTCAATTCTATCATTATCAGTATGATAGAATTGGTCGGTAAAATGCCAAAGTAGTAAGCCTGGAATATCTGCTGCTAAAAAGGGGATATGGTCACTACCTCCCTCGTATGGGTTGGTGTTAACCTCCCACTCAGCATACTTTCCCTGATTCTCAAAAATTTCAATCATAAAATCATTGAGATAATGAGGTTTCATATCTTCAAGTGCAAGTTTTTTGCCTCCCCATTCAGTGTGTCTATCATTGCCTCGCGTCCATATAGCACTCGGATCAGGCATTTTTTCAATAAGGAAAGAACCTCCAGTCAACGCAGTGTTTTCCCCAACCATGTCTAAACTAACCCCCCAATTGATGTCTACGTTTCGCTGTTCTTTTTCCGCAATATAACGTCGCGTAGAGATGATCTCATCTCCCCAGAGAAATGTAAGGGTACGTCTTGCCTGCAAACTATTTGCATTGATCAGTTTTGCGGAGACCATCGCCATTTCTAATTGAAGCCCAACGCCAGAAGCATTATCATTGGCACCAGGCTCTTGGATATGTGCGCTAAACACGAAGCTTTCATTTGGAATTTCAGATCCTTTAATATTTGCAACAATTGTCAAATCATCTGAAGGGTAAATCTTGGTTTTGATGTCAACCTTCAATTTTACGATTCCATTTTGAAGGGCAGATTTGAGCTTCTCTTTGGCTTCATAAGAGACTGCAATTCCCCATGATTTTATTGTTTTACTATACGGAAGGCTTCTAAACTGTATGGATGTAATGTTCTTTTCTGGTTGTAAATAGGAAGGGTTATCGTAGGTAATAAGGCCTAGAGCTCCACCTTCTACGATTGCTTTTTTGTACAACGAACGAGGACTCATCTCAGCGAATACAATTTTTCCTTTGATATCAGCAGTGCGTAAAGCTTCTTTATTTTCTATGTAAACAACTTCTCCAATCAAGCCCTCAGGTGGCGTTGATGCGGAGTTTTTGTAAATCATATTTCTATTGGATGAATAGTCTAATATCCTCTGATTACTACCAACTATTGTCAGGCTTCCATCCACAGGCTCCCAGGTTTCCATCTCCATTTCCCTCTTCTCAATTCTGTAGCTTAGCACTTCATCTGGTGTGGCGTCAGATTCTAATACATACCCGGCTGCTTCAAGTTCTGAAGCAATTCTGTAAATGGTTGAGTTGTAGCCAGTATTCCCTACAACTCGCCAATACTTCTCTACAAATGCCGTCGTTTCAAAGGCAACATCACCTGTAAGGTTTTGCCGTACTAGGTCAAAGTATTGAGAAGTAGTCGTAGACGGATTTGGACTATCTGAGCAGCTAAAAAGTGCCATAGAAATGACAATGGATAATCTTATAAATTTTCCTTTCATGCTTATGGTTCTTTAAAAATGGATTTTCACTTTAATGTTTGCCCCTGTTCAGATAAGGCACGTGTCTCTGGCCTTATTTAACATCTCCTAAAGTATCGGAACTGCAATCCATTTTCAAGTAATCAGATAGAAGCATGTACTGGAATGTTTATTAGATGTTTTATTCAATATTGATCCTAAGTAATATAAAATCTTAAGTAGACAAAAAGCATTAAAAAGGTGTGTACTATCAGGAAGATTTTTATCCACATCAGTTTGCCTGAGCGAATGATGAATCCGGTGCTAATGAGTAAAACAAAGGACACTAATGTAATTGGATTTAATACTAATTCAGATAATAGAAGTAGTTGTAGTGTCAAGTATATCGCCCATGGTATAAATATCCTATTTCTATGGATGATTAGATATTCTTTTAGATTCGTGTTAACGAAGTGTCTGGGAAACATTTGGTAAGTCATAAAAGTAAATATAGAGGGAGGAATTACAACGATGAACAGGAACATGAGTGGGCTATTTACCCCTTCATAATGATCTGGTAGTTTATTTGCCCAGAAAACAGTTATTATCAACAAGAAGAGATTTACGGTTAATAAAACATACGCCCAGTAAATTGAAGCACGTTTTTCATTAGACAATTCAGACCACTTGACCAAAATTCTGCTGACGATAAGTCCGTAAAGAATTGATTCAAAAGCTAAATAATACTCTTCAACTGACATAATATTTTTTGTCCAATTTCCTATATTAAACTTAATGGTTAGAATTTGCAGAATGCAACCTTAAAAGGAGCATTATCGCATACGCATTGTTGGGGGTTCGCTTTAATATTCCGTTATATATTCAAATTCACATCTATTGTATAAAGCGAATTCAAGTAGATGCTGAAAGCAGTGAGAGCCACCAAATATGGTTTGTAATTCCTTTCATTTTTTCTAATAACCCCTAACATCTAGCTAAGTGCCGGATGTCCGAAACTCGCTAGATCACATTAAAAGTAACGAACCGGCACCATTCCTCGAAAACTTGCTAAGATTAACTGCGTTGTGAAAGATAAAATCCAGAATCACAAAAGGGGCAAGGGGAGGATAGTCTTACAGAAGGTACTGGGAAGTGGGCGATTTGCTCAGATGCTGGAAAAGAGCACAGAGACACCTGCCGTTTAGTGTCTGTTAGCATTTTGTTATTCCATTTTTCTCGAAATCAACTCCTTCATCACAACTGTCTTGGGATGATTTCGATTTGCTGGTTCACAGTGATTTATTCAGGCCTTGAATATTCGATTAATTCCTCTTCATATAAAAAATCACCTTGAGTTTGAGTGAATTTAATGAAGGTTTTTAATGCCGGGGCATACAACCAAACCTCCTCTTCATTTGCGCTATATCCTCTCGAATTCGTGATTTTACCAGTGTATTTAATCGTATAGGCCATGAATGTTCCTGCTTCTACCGTTTCTTCTTGGTACGATAATAACTCAGCATCTTGACTTTGGTTTCCCGTTGTACCATCCTGACTTGTCCAATTGTTCTCATATTTCCATTTTTTACCTACTTCCAGAGGCCAGTCGTACTTAGGTGTTTCGCTTTCTTCCGGCTTCACAATGTCAGTAATGGGTATGGTATCATTTCCGACTGTCATGCCTAAAACGCCATCAACACTGACTACTTCTCTTGTATCTTCTCCATCCGAGCGTACTTCTCCTTCCGTTGTTACGCCTTTATATTTCCAAACCCATTTTTCACCAACTTGATAATCAACTAGAGTTGGTTGTTGGGCAATACCAAATTTTGTCGGGCTATTGCAAGCACCTAATATTATAAGTGTTAAGAATATTACAATTTGACTTTTCATGTAAATAATATTTTGAACGTACTTACTTCTCTTCAATGCATTTTTACACATTGTGGCAGGCTATTTATTTTACTATTGACTATTCTTCTGAGCAGTCTTATATATTACAGGCATTTGTCCTTTCCACCTATTCCATAAGTCATTTTCTGTAATTAGTTCAGCCATAAAATGACCAACATTAATTCGGCTTACAGTTCCGGCATCAAAAATAGCACTTCTTGTTGGTGAGGGATAAATCTCGTATTCGCTGACCTTGTCTTCGTTTACTAAACCATCTGGACGAACAGCTACCCACTCAATGAAATTATCTTTTTGACCAACCTTAGTCCTTAAATAATCAGCAGCCTTTTCATTATCTACATGTGGAGGTAATAGTACTCTAAGTAATGCTATTACAAATCTTTGACCAATCGAAATGGATTCATTTAAGTCTCTGTTACGATTGCCAGTAGTGTTCATCAATACAAATTTCACAGGTGTACCAAGGGCATTCTTTTTAATTGCATTACAAAGGAGGCTGACAGCGTCTGTAACTAGTTTTCGAGGTTTTCCAAAAAGTCCTTTCCAATTCATATTATGGCCTAAACAAGAAGCGACAGCATTACAACCCTGGATGTATTCGGCCATTTCATCTTCAGTAATATCTGAGACGTTAGCTTGAATGATGGACAGTCGGTCGTTGGTTTTCCATGATTCGGATAATTTTTCAGGTGAACGAACAATCACCTTTACTGTTTGCTTCAAATTTAGCAGTTGCTCCACTAAATGTTTTCCGGTTGCTCCAGTTGCTCCAACTACTAATGTTGTCATATCGTATGTTAATTAATTCTTTGAAATAAAAGTTCTATTCTAATAGCCTACAACAATTCAGTAAACACTCCTGATGGTGTTTATTTACTTTATAGGCAGATGCTTGTTTATTTTTTTAACTGTTTTATTTTCAGTTTGCTACCCGTTTTTATACGTTTGTAATCGAGTATAAGTACCCATAAAATGGGTAGTAAAGAGTCATTCCTTCATCAATATAGCTGATGTCGGTGACTTGAAAAATTGATATTACTCAGTTAAAAAAGATTTGTACGCTGTTCCCCAAAAATTGTTGTCTGCTGTCGCATGAGGAAGTCCTTCCTCTGTCAACAAGGCATTCCTATACGCGCTGTTTCGATCCCATAACCAAGCTAAGACAGACAAATCTGTGCTTTTGGCTGCGTTTAGAAAATCTTGCACAGGCATGACATCTCCGACATTTTGAACACCCACTTCGCCCATTATCAGTGCAAAACCGGCATTTTTGATACGCTCAATTCTAGTAATCAGCTCTTCTTCGTTGGTATTAACCAACCACTTTTCATAAGCATGCAAATCAAATACTAGGTTATACCTGTCTTCGAGTAGTTCATTACCTAGCATCATCACAGCTTCTTCTGATTGACCCTGCTCATTGCCGGGGACAACTATGATGTTTTGAAATCCTGCTACCCACCGTAGGTTATCGACCATATCTTTCATGTCTTGCAACCATACGTTGTGACTGTAATCATTCTCATTGTTCCAATGATACGGCTCGTTCCATACTTCTATCCAGACATCCGGTTGATCCTTGAAATGCTGAGCTATCAGCGCCATTTTCAGTTTGTATGCTTCGTAAAAATCCTGAGACGAGGGATTGAGACCTGTAAATAAGGTTCTAATGCCTTCATCGTTTACCCATCCAAATGGGCATAGTATTGTGATCTTGTTATTTGCTCGATTTTGATCTACGATGTTTTGTAGAGGGTGGTACCATACTGCATCGCTCGCCTGAATGGCGAAGCCATCAATGGGTTGCTCTCTTAGGTTGCCAATAAATTCTCTGACGATTTGAATGTTCCAATCATTCATCAAAGTAGGATTGACCAAGCCGTATGTTTGTAGTGCATTTACACCTTTGAAGGTCACAGCCTGATTGTTGTTCAGAATATTTACCCCTTCAATTTGATAAGGTCCAGTCAGGACTTCAGGAATAGGAGGTACAGTTAATTCTGCTTCATCGTCTTGCTGACATGCTGTGACTGCACTCAGTACTCCAGCAAGCAATACGGCAAAAAGGAGAGGTTTGATTTTCATATTACTTTTCTAACTGTCCTTATCTATGTACCAATACTTCCGTGATTATTTAGCAGCTTCAAGTCTTGTTGTACGTGCAGTTTTATGTTCATGGATTCGATTTAATCTTCTATTTCTGCAAGCATTAATTCTCGTATATGCTTGACAGGGGAGTTTCCGTAGCTTAAGAACTGTTCGTGAAACTCTTTCAGGTCAAAGGCATCTCCTTTGATCGCCTTGATTTCATTTCTTAGTTCATATATCTGCGTAAAACCAGTAAAGTAGGAACTCAGTTGTACAGAGGATAAGGTGACTCTTCTCCACTTATTTTCAGCTTCTGTTTGTTCTTGGAAAGCATCTCTGATCATAAGCTGCATCGCTTCCTCTTTCTCTATGTTGAGCACGTGGTAACTGTAATCTAACAGGGTGTTAGTGACCCCACGTAGGTGCCATTTTCCCCTCATGAGCCACATTTCTGGAGAGTTGTTATAGCCCTCTTCCAACATCATAATTTCGGCATAATTGGCCCATCCTTCTATCATGGCTCCATTACCTAGTACGGATTTGATAATGCTGGGCGACTCATTTCCGTAAACCAGCTGCGTATAATGACCCGGTATGGCTTCATGGATGTTTAGAATTTGAAGAATGTAGTGATTGTATTCTCTTAGATAGCTTTCAGCTTCTTCGTCTGTATAGTCGTCAAGAGGCGTAACATTGTAATAGGTGTCTTTTCCTTTTTCGTACGGGCCGGGGCTGCTGACAGAAGCACCGGCACCACCACCTCGCATATAAGGGGGCGTTTCACGCACCACCAAGGGTTTTGTGGGATCTTGCGTTAGCAGATCATTTTCTGCCACGAAAGCGGCTAGAATAGGAATTTGCCTATTGATTTCATTGAAGAATTCCTCTCGGCTGACATGTTTTTCTGAGATCTTATCGATCAGCATTTTTACCATGTCAATCTCATTTTCAGGTTTGTCGACTTGGGGTAGGTAATTGTCCCAGAGCGTATCACTTATGGCAATCATCTGCTGATGTAGGAGTGCTTTTTCATTCAGTGCTTTCTCATATATTTCCTCAGCCGTATAGTTGGAGTTTATTTCCAGTTCGTATTTTTTGAAAAATAATTCCTTACCGATTCTTGGACTGCGAGCCATGCCATTGTCATATTCTAGTTTGAGCGTTTCAAGGTTAGCTATGTACTTATTGATGGCGTCTTTTGTATCGGTAAGCCTTGCTTTCAGTAAGTCCTTCTCCTGTTGGTCTAAGCTCGATATTGCGATAGAATCCAATAAGTCATCTGCCAGAACGCTTAAGCCTCCTTTATTTTGAATCAGCCCAAGTTCTAGGTGCTCCATGGTAGGTGTCTTTAGGTTCTGAATACCTGCTCGGTAGTAAGCCGGCGCTTTTTCTAGTAATGAGGAGAGCACTTGCAATCGAGTATCGAGATCTGCATGCTTGCCGTTGATAATGATCCATGCTCTACCTGCTATGTTATAGTTGGAGGCATTCCATTCGTAGGATTTGAAGTCAGTGATCGACCAAGCTTCATCAGCGAGGTAATTCTCAATAATGAGGTAGTCAATCTTGTTATTCTTGTTCAGACTACCAATTTCAAATGCTTGCAGTTGTGATCTTACCTCATCGTTTGAATCCAGTGTCTTTTGCCGATTTTCTTCGGAGCTGATCGGTAGTAGTGAATCGTAAGCATGTAGGCCTGCCCATGATGCCCAACCTGGTCTTTGTTGCCAGAAGCCCTCCAAAAACGTTTCTTTGAAGGTATCAAAACTTTCATTCTGATCCATTGGAATCTCTTTACTTGCATCTTGGATACAAGAGGTCAAAGCCGAAAACATCAGTAGGGCAATTACTTTAGACATTCTTTTCATTTCTAATAATTAATGTTGGCAACAAATCCTGTATTACCCAAAGATAGTAAGGAAGAGCTAGTTTTAAAGGCGGCTAATTCGCCAATGGGTGACGTTCACTGCCTCTTAATTTAACGGTCCTTTGATCGGACAAAAATGAAGTCACCGCCTTCATCACCTGTATTTTGGATCGCTCCAAATTGAGGAATATTTGCGGTATTGTTGATAATGGCTACTTCGATTTCATGGAAAAGATGCTTCGATTGGAGGTACTCTTTTTCGTTCGTTTCCAGTGCCTTTATCAGATACTTCATGAATTTACTATCGTCCGGTACGCTATTGAGTGTGCCTGAGGTCATGGCTTTACGGCTAGGTAGTTTGTTTAATCGATAGTAGCCATAGTCATCGATTGATTTTGTGACAGCTCTAGATTTGAAGATACTACCACTAAAGCAGGCATCTGATATGAGCAAGGTATGGTTGGTATTAAGTCCTGCTATGTAATCACGGACGGTACTATTGCTAATCCAGTTGGATTTGCTTTCGGTCGTTGCATCAGCAGATAACCAGTAGCCAATGTTTAGTTTCTCATCTAAGATACCGTGCCCAGCATAGAAGATGAGCAGGTTATCTCTTTCGGTGAGTACATCCGCAATCTGCTCGAATGAATTGATGATTTCATTTCTTGTTGGATTTTCTAATAAGCGGATGTCTTGCTCTTCGAAGCTATAATTTGTCATCAAAACAGACTTTAGCTGCTTAGCGTCGCTGATTGGCTTATTGAGATCCACTAACTTCTGGTTATCATTCTGATAATCGTCTATGGCTATCAATAGCCCATAGTTTTTTGGTCTCTGATTTTGGTTTCTTTGCGTCTGATTGGGTGACTAAAGGTTTGACCTTTTCCTGTTCGAGTACTTCCTGCCTCTCAGGATATATCGTGCTGATATACTGCATGATATTATAAGGGAGCTGAGCCGTATAGATTTGATTCTTAATCTCAAAATAGACTTCACCATAGACCTCATCATAGCTGTTGAAGTAAATACTTTGATCCTTTTCGAATCCTTCTATTAGAAATTGTAGTGGGATTCTCCAATTTTCACCGTCGCGGATGGATAGGAATATTTCTGTTTCTAACTGTTCTTTACCTTCCTGGTAGTGCTTGTAAGCCACCGTATTTTCTCCAATGGGAGTAACAGCGATAATTCCATGACCGATGGTTTCATCGTGTAATTCTTTGGTTAACCAATCACCATTTTCATCAAAATAGGTTTCGAGGACTTTTTCATCATCACTAGCTATTCCCGTTACTATAAACGCTTTGTACTTGCTGTTCCCTTCATACCTAAACTTCGTCACCTGCTCTTCTTGAGGGATAATCGAAGGTATCTCAAACTGCTGGCCATTGAAGACGGATCGATATTTTACAAATTGTAAGTTCGAGAGGTTCCGTGATGCATCTGTGGGTTTAAAAAAGTCAAGATGGGTGCCGTCAAAACGAAGTAGACCAATCAGGTTTTGTAATTTTTTGTGGGTGGCTTTTTGACCTGCGCCATCGAATGTATGAATGGGTTGTGGCTGACCCCAGCCATTTGCCATCATTACTTCATAGTCTTTATAATCCTTGCTCTGGACGTAAATGATAGTTGAGCAATCCGGTGAGATCACGGTATCCCAGTCCGCGAGTAATTCATATGAAGACCACGCTTATTATTGCGGGCTTCATATGAATTTAATGAGGATGCTGGCTACTGGTCTTCTTTTTTAAAACCGTAGGTATTTTGACCGACAAAGTCTTTTGGAAATTTCTCATCTCCCGGAAATCCAATTTCGACATCACCGCTTTCCTCTGGGATATAGTCAGTTTTGAAGATGTAATCCCATAGACTCAGGCTGATCCCATAATTGACACCATTCTTGCCATCAGGTAGTACAGAGGCATGATGGTAGAGATGCATCACTGGGTTGTTAAAGATATACTTCAGGGGTCCCCAAGTGATTTTGACATTGGAGTGGTTCAGGTGGCCAATTGTAATGGCAAAGAAGTGCACGATATAAGCTTGCTCTGGCTCAAAACCCCCTAAGATCATTACGCCAAAAGTTTTGAGTGGCTTGTACAAGATGTTTTCCATCCAGTGATATCTTAGATGCGCTGCAAAACCCATTTCCTTGACACTGTGGTGCACTTTATGAAACTTCCACAACATTGGATATCTATGAAGCAATACATGCGTGAACCACTGTACAAAATCTAAAATGACAAAGAAGACCAGTAGTTGTACTGCCATATTCCAGTGAGAAATATCCAGAATGGCTAGACTGCTCATGGAAATATTGATGTCCCCGAAAAAGACTTCTAGCAGCCTGTAGATACCACTGATAGCGATAGAAAAGACAAAGAAATTAAAGAACATATAGGCTCCATCCAACCAGAAATCTTTTCTGATGATGGCTTGATATTTTCGCCATGGGAATACGACCTCCAGTCCCCATGCAAAAAGCGAAATTGCTATCAGTCCCCAGAAGTAGTTATTGTACCAGGGGACTTCAAAGATGATCGACTTCCAAGTCCAATCAATAGTGCCAAAAAAGGCACCAACAAAAGCATCAAAATATTTCATTAGTTCTAGTTGATTAAAGTTGTAATACTGTCCTGTACATAACTGAGTTCATCAAAATAACTCCACTCCGCCCAAGAACCATCATAATTTTTTACCTGCTCAATTCCCAACAATTGTGTCAAGACAAAAGTCGTATGGGCAGACCTTACACCACTGTGGCAATAGACGATGATTGTATCTTCTTTTGCCAGCACGGCTTGATAAACTGCTTGCAATTCCTCCATTGATTTAAACCTCTTGCTCCCATGAAAGTTCACAGATTCTGACCAATCAATATTTATACTATTTGGTAGTCTTCCCGCCTTTGCTGCACCATTCTTTTGTCTTTTTCCAGAGAACTCATCCTTAGATCTTGTGTCTAGCACCAAGGGGTTTGACCGGATTGCACTTTGGACCTTTTCCTTTGATACATAATACTTCATCGAAGGTGTTTCCGTGAAGGAAAACTGGGTAGGTGTCATCAGCGGGACATGTGTGCTAATAGCTCCCTCTAGCGCTTGCCAGCTAGTAAAACCTCCATGTAATAACTTCACCTGTTTGAAGTCATAGTTCTGTAGGATCCACCAAAGACGTGCCGCCTCGACAAGGCCATTGTCATCGTAGATAATCAGCGTATCTTCATTTTGAATACCCATGCTACTGAATAATTCGGATAGCTGATTCGGCATTGCCATCACGCCACGGTAGGGGAAAGAAGCGTCTTCGATGGCAGATCTTCCCAGATGCAGCGCACCATTGATATGAAGTTTATCATAGTCCTCCTTTTTACGCACATCGATGAACTTTATGTGCGGTTTATTGGGGGATTGTATGAGCGCTGAAACCTCTACCAAATAAGCCGAAGTAGGCATCGTTTCTGATGTCAAAGGAACCTTGTCTTCCTCCGTTGCCGTTGGTGCGCAAGCGACGATAGTAATCGAAGCTATAAAGACCTTAATCCTCCAATACATACCAATCTACCTCCGCTAAGTTCTGACGTCTACCGATCGATTTTGGTGGATAGTTGCTGACCAGATAGTTGACAATGATTTCTTGGTTATCACCGAGATCCCAGAGATTCTGTGTTTCCTGCATCCATTTGATGGTTGCATTCCACCTTTCTGCATTCATGCGATTTTGGATCACCAGTTTTGAAGAATGGCAGTTGGTACAGTTATTAACGACAGCCATTAATCCATCAGCCTCGATCAGTCCTGTGCGCACATGGATACCATCTTCGATTTTGTTTCTATCCTCAGACACCGCAATAGGTGCAGGTTCTTTCTCTGGCATAAAAGCCGATAGAGTAGGGTCAATGTAAAAGTAGACAAGCAAAATCACTGACGCGAGTGTCAAGCCAATCGCTACCTGAATGATGAGCGTTGCCCGTTTGAGTTGCCTAGTAAAATTCTGTTTTTTAGACATCTAGCTAACTTTTACAGCGATACGATGACATGCATTGTTGAGGTATCCTTTCGGGTTCCAACCCGGTACTAGCATCGGTTGACTCACGCCCTGAGCGTCTGTTGCTCTAGCCCACACCTCATAATATCCTGATTGTGGAAATTGTACTTTGGCCGAATAATGCTGCCAAGCCAGTCGGTTTAATGGTTTTTGAAGGTCGCATGACTTCCAAGTAGCTCCGAAGTCAATAGAATATTCCATTTTGGCTACTTCCAGCTCGCCAGCCCATGCATGTCCCCTGATGGATAACGTCGATCCTTCCTCGATGACTGCACCTGTTTTCGGATAGGTAATCAATGATTTGACAGGCATTGACTCAATGATGCACATGTCTTCATCTTTTACTTTTTCGCCAGGTGCCACAGATTTACAAGGGGTCCGGTAGGCGGTTCCCGTCATTTTGGTACCATCATGAACAATATCTCTAATACTGATTCGATTGATCCACTTACCGGACACAGATGCTGGCCAGCCGCCTGCCACGAGTCGCAGTGGATAGCCATGTGCTAAAGGAATATCTTCACCGTTCATTTTGAAAGCCAGGATGGTTTCGTCTTGTAAGGCTTTGGCCATAGGACAGCCTCGTGAAATAGGCTCTTTGCTTGCGTCACCACTTAGGTGTGCATCTGTAGCATGATAGCCGATGTAGACTGCATCGCTCTTGATACCAGCATCTTCTAATACATCTCGCAATCGTACGCCTGTCCACGTGGCACAGTGTACCGCACCGATGGTCCATTGATTTCCTTTTGCAGGCGGATCAAATTCACTTCTCCCGTTGCCGCCGCATTCCAGGGTTAATTGATAGGTATGCTGTTGAAATTTAGATTTCAGCTCTGCGAGTGTGTATGTTTTTTTGCTTTCGACGGATTCGCCATCTATGGTTAAACTCCAAGTATCTACATCAATCTGGTCTGGGACTAGTCCATTGTTTCGGATGAACATGCTGGCATTCGGAGTGATTGCATCGTCTAATAGATGGGCCTGAGCCTCAATATTCCAAGGTTTGTCATTGAGCACAACCATCCCCTTGTTCTTACTGAATAGTTTGAAGGGATCGGGTTCCTGCAGGGCCAATGGTTTGTAGCCTTTGGGCATCGTCGCACCAAAGACCACATCAGCTCCTAAGAGTGCTGCCAAAGAACTTAATGTTCCCTTTTGTACAAAGTCTCGTCTCTTCACTTCCGGTTATTTATGGGGCCTATCAATCAAAAATACGACAATCTATGTGCAATCTGATTAGGGAAATGTAACAGAAGTTACACAGGACCATGTAGGATAAAACTAGTATTGTCAGTTGCTAAATGTACTGAAAGAATATGAAAATCGATTTCGAAACTAAGTTTACCGGCTGGGCCTTCTTGCTTGCTGCCGTATTATTATGGGGAGGCTGGGCCTTGTCATCACATCATGTGGGGGAGTATCTTGTCGCCACTGATTTTGAAGCCATAGGAGAGGATGTTTGGTACTGGATTTGGATGTATCGCCTCCATATTTTTGGATGGGTAACGATGGGCATAGCCATGTTTGCCTTAACATCTATCATCGTTAAAAATCCCTATAGAGTCGTTCTTTTACCGGGTATTGGAATGGTTGTAGTGGGTACTTTTACATTGGCCATTGCTGCTGCCTTCTACTACAATTTTGGCGCATGGGGCGTTGGCAAAACCGCTGGACAATCTGCTGCTGAAATTGAAAAATTCATGGAAGGGGTGCTTTATACCAATCAGTATGTGACTTGTTTTTTGCGTTTTGGCAGGATCTTCTCTGGGGTTGGTTTAGTGTTGTTAGGTGTCGGATTTTATCAATCAAAAATGCTTCCTAAGTGGCTAAGTGCGTTTACGTTACTGCTAGGGGTTGCTGCTGTAGCTCTGATATTATCTATTCCAGATAATTTTGAATTGTATAAGCCATTATTTCATGCTAAGGCTATTTGGTTAGTAGCGATGGGCGTGGTGTTGCTAAAACAAGGCGTCCCTATATCTGATACTAAAGCCTAAATAATCTAAGATAGAAACATGACGATAGTCATACCCTGACGATAGTCATGTTTCTATCTTACTCGTTCAAAAGAACGTAAATATGTGGAACGATTCGCACTTAACTTTCCAGACTCTTTAAAGGGGATAGACTTCAATACCATCGAGGAAAGTAAACATACAATTTATGTGATCGATAGGGAATTGAAAATTATCTATGTGAATGAAGCCTGGGTAAATTTCGCGATCGATAATCAAGGAAAAGAATATCTAAATAATTTCGTATTGGGAACCTCCGTTTTGGATGCGATCAGTGGAGATGCTGTTAAGTTGTACTATCAAAACAACTACAGGAATGTATTACAGACTGGGAAGATGTGGAACCAAGAATATGAGTGCTCAAGTCCGGAAGAGTACAGGATTTTTAGACAAAGCACCCTTTCACTTAAAGACGGTAAAGGATTATGTATCATTAATGCCTTGGCCGTTCATTTGCCGATGCATGAAAAGCGAAAAGTAGAAAGTTTGCTCATCGAAAAAGAGTACCGTCAGGCATCTGGTTTTATCACTCAATGCAGCAATTGCCGACAAGTACAACGTGTTGACAAGCCTGACGTATGGGATTGGTTACCACAGTGGGTTGAGAAAGTGCCTAAAAATATGTCACATAGTTTTTGTGCTCATTGCTATGACTATCACTGGAAATACGGATCGTTAAAGTACGACTCTTAAATGTGGATTTATTTTTCAACGAATTGACTTCATATTATGCTTTTTGTCGATCAGAAACTAACGGTACAATTTCACTTCGACTTAAGATGAGATAAGAATCGGCTTGCAGGGTCTAAAACCCTGCAAGCCGATTCTTATTTGTATGTAATACTATTATGCGCTTTCCTTTAATTCGTACTCAGTACTTTATCTAGTACGGTCTGATTATCCAGTTTCTTGGTGCAAAAGAACCAGTCCTTACATTCGATGTCTCCATCTTCCATCCTGTCTTTTGCGGTTCCACAAGAGCCAGTAGGACTTAAGATGATATTATCTCCGGGTTGCCAATCGGCAGTCTTTAGGGCAGTGATCACCGGGTAGAGTTCCTCACAGTTTCTTCCCAGACTCAAAGGGTAGTAAATAATGGTACGATTGAGTAGTTCAATGGGCCTAATTGTCAAATTTTAAGGCCTTTTCTACGAACAAAAAATTGACTACCACGGGGCTAAGAATACGCGATAGATTTTATGTAATGTGCGGGTCATTGCTACAGGTGAATGAAACAGTGAGGGTTGGTGGTTCCAGATAGGAATTACTTGATCAGTAGACGATCTATAGACTTCTCTTTCAAGTAGTTTGTCTGAACGATATACAGACCAGGTCGAAGCCCATTGAGGTTTATTTCTGTGAAGGGGCTGGTTAGCACAGCAGATTTTATCAATTGTCCTTGGAGGTCAAATAATTGAAACTCAGCGCTAGTGGCGAAAACAAAACCAGCTAGGTTAATGGTGACTCGATCCGTTGCAGGGTTGGGATAGAAGTTTGTATCGAAGAGCCCAAAGTTCATATCATCAGATTTAATGATCTCATGATATGCTGCTGTCCCGTCAAAATCGACTTGTTTCAAACGGTAATAGCTCGAAGTTACCTCTCGGTCCATATATCTATAGGTTTGTACCTCAGCAGAGGTGCCATGACCGTTGACAATTCCTATGCTAGTAAAGGAGGTCCCATCTCTTGATTTTTCTATTTCGAAGTGACTATTAAAGGATTCAGTAGCAGTAGACCAATTTAATTCTATTCCTTGTGCAGTGCTTTTACTCGAGAAATCAAGCAATTCTACAGGAAGTGTGACAAACCCAGATTCCCCACAGGATGAAGTCGAGGAATTGATGTAATAATCAGTGGAGTCACCGGTGCCGTCAGCTCCCATAAGTACAGAAAATGTACAGCCTGGAGCAGCCTGACAAGTAGGTTCAGTGCTGCTAGGCACTACGTAAAGCAAACTGCCATCAGTACTACCAGAACAGCTGCCAGATGGGTCGGAAATAGATCCACCGGTGATAATACCACCGCTACCGGCGCCTGCTGCGCCTTCCATTGGGTTGTCTTTCATCATTATGTAACCTGCTTCTAAGTTACCAGTACCGGCCAGGATTCCCCCATGCAAAAGGAATTCATCTTCAACACTGATTGTGCCATCGTTAGTCAACTGACCATCTATGTGTGCATCACCTTTCGATGCAGCGGCTGCTTCTATGGTCACACTAATTGTGGCTCCAGCATGATTGATTATAATGCCACCACCATTATTATTCCCTATCGACAATTTATCTACTTGCGTAATAGTGCCATAGTTGTTTAAGGTAGGACCTTGCCCATACGTGCCAGCACCCTTGATTTTGAAATCTTTAACTTTCAAAATAGTCCCATAATTTGTGACGGAAGATGTGACATCTCCAGCTCCAATAGCAAATGTTTTGAAAGCTACATCTAGTGTTACCTGACTACCAATGTACAGTTGGATATCTAGTCCGATATTGGCTGTCATTGTCACTGTGCAAGCAGACACACAATCTATAATAACATTATCACCATCGGCAGGCACACCGCCACTCCAGTTAGCACCGGTACTCCATGTGCCGGTTCCGGCCGTCCAGTTGTTTTGCGCATAAGACCAACTGCTAAAAAGTAACAAGGGAAGGAGTAGATGAATGCCTTTCATGTGTGATGATTTATAGCGAATTATAGTAAGATACTCATTAAATGATTAAAGTGCAAGTAATTAGTGGTATAATGCAAATATTGTATCTAGCGGAATTATTTTTTAACTCGATATGAGATAGCAGTACAATAGTGCTGTATTCTGACTTATTAGCTAGTCCCGATGAGTGGAAGAATTTCCCTCCCCCTTTGCTGACGTTTAAGGATGATTAGTTGCTGGGTAACTCGACGATGATTTCATTGGTACGATTGACTAGCTCGAAGGGCGCATTGTAGCCTAGCAGAGAAAATTGGTTGGTGTAGGAAACCCCTTCTGCATCTAAGGCTGCAATTAATTTCGCTTTGTATGTCTCTATTTTGTGATTGTTGGCCCATCCGCCAAAAGTGATGGCTGCCACCGTTTTGGCAGGCTCCTCTCGGAAAGTAATTTGAGAGGTATTGGGCTGCGGAAGTGTCTCTTTGTTAAATTTCTTTGGTACCATAAACATCATGGTCATGGAGTCTTCCAGTGACATCGAAACAGGAGAGGTCATGGCTATTTTCTCATTCCTTTTGTTTCCGCCGAATATGTAACCGGCTAGCACTGAAAAACCTTGGCTGGAAGCTCGGTCGTATTCATTCGAAGCCAATTTTACCGAAGTGAATAGAGTGGCCTCGTACGCTCGAATTTCGAAATCTTTGTACTGCTTGATGACAGTATAAGGATAGGTTTCAATGCCTCTTTGTCCTTTGCTCACCACTATCTGAACAGCGATCGCTGCTACTACTATGACTGCCGATATGATCAATACGATTTTCATTGCGCTTATGTCTCATTGTCCATAGTTGCACCACACAAATGAAACCTAAGAAAGACCCTGTTTGTTCCAAAAATACGAAGGGGCGATCGTTCATAGTTGTACAATATCAAAGGCAGCACCAAGAAGCATAGAGAAGAGGATGAGGCCACTTACACCTAATACCTAAACAAAATAGCTGCTGAGCATTGATGATTTTTAGCACGTCGCGGAAGTACTTTCCCAGACGATTAGTGCAAAGCGTATACATCAGGTTAAGATGCCTCTGAGGATAGGTTATACCGAACACAGCCATGTAGCAACAGTGCTGATACTAACTCATTTCCAGATCTGAGTTTTGTCAATAGCGTGTATTTAACTCAGTCTATTTTGTCGGTTTCAGTAGCGTTCTATTGGCGGCAGCAGACTCTATTTTACTTCGCGAATAATACACAGGGAAGTATTGATCGTTGGCCCAAGGCTCAAATAAATTCTTGTAGAACGGACTTTGAGGATTGCCAGATTGGCCAGGTCCATTGGTTGCTACAGCGGCATCCCAATCGCCTGTATTGACGATCATCCGAAACGAGGCACCGGAGCTTTGTCTCATATTGCCACCGCTTGACCCTGGCGTGTAGGAATTGCCGCCCCGAGGTAGGGGACCGATATCTATTTTAGCTTTTATCTCTTCATTCACTATTTCGCTTAAGGCATGTGCCATATAGGTGTGCTTGAGTTTTTGTTGCCCATACTGCCAAGTATCCATATCCTCACCTAGGTTTTCATTGAGAAACATGACGCCTTGGTTAAAAGCATCACTGAGAAATTGATCTCTGCCCTGGATAGGATTTGGCCCAAACCTGTTGTCAGGTTCATTAATCCACTCCATAATTCTACTCATTTGAATACTGCTGATCATACCTACTGCGGATGGAGGAATGAACCTTGATTTTGCAAGGCTGCTGATCTCGTTTTCGAAAGCAACATAAATGGCGGCTTCAATTGACTTTGGTCCCAATTCATAGTCCCAGTCACGGAGTTTGTCTGCGGCGGCAGCTGATTGGCCTGTAAAGGGTAGTTCTAGTATCATCGGCACCAGTTTGCTAGCGGGGTTGGAGTGATAGTCAACTTGTAAAGCCTTCATATCATCCATATTTAATTGATTTCCAGCACTCAGCACTTCTTCTACGCGGTCTCCACGAAAGGGATCCGCCCACGAAAACCCAATGGCATTCCAATGCTCATAATCAGCTGGCGTCACATTCTGATTGGCTGTCGCGAAGTACCCTTCAGGAGGGTTGAGTGTATGTGGTTTTTCTATGATGGGCAGATAGCCTTCCCATTCGTACCTACCATCTCCTGGGACGGGTACAAGTCCGCTGAAATTCGTTCGAATGGGTGCAATACCAACTGACTGCCAGCCAATATTTCCTTCCTTGTCAGCCCAAACCATATTCTCACCTGGTATGTGGCTGTAGTTACAGGCTGCTTGGAATTCCTCCCATGTTTTTGCCTGATCCATGCGCAAAGAGGCCAGATAGGGCGATCCACCAGTTTCTAGCCACGCGCACCGAACGGCATAGGCTTTATTATGTACTGAATCCACATAGGTGACTGGGCCGTGTCGGGTATATTGTAGCTCTACATCGACATCTTCCTGATCCTTCACTTTGATCGTCTCAGAAATCATACGCATATCTTCCCATGATCCATTGTATAAGTACTGATTACGATTAGTCGGATTTAAGTCATAGACATACAGGTCTTCGCCATCGGTACGAAAGACCGTAAGCCCCCAGCTACCGTAGGCATTATGCCCTATGGATATACCTGGAATTTCTGGTTCTCCTCCACCTATGACGTCCCATTCAGGGGCTACCAAATGAACCATGTAGCGAAGGGAGGGAACAGCAATGGTTCTGTGCGGATCATTGGCCATGTAGGTGTTGCCGTCGGCCGTTAGGTCGCCGCTTACCACCCAGTTATTGCTCCCAATAGAAAAAGCATCATCATTTTCGGTGCTACCTAGAGCGAGTGTCTTTTCGTTGATTGAATTTCTGTATGCTGGAAGTATGTCATTTCTACTAAACTCAACACGCTTTCTGTAGGCATTGTATAACCCCAAAATATCATCGGCTAATAGTGCTTGATCGATGCTGGGGTCCATGACAAGGTCGGGATCTTTTGGATGGAACCAATTCAGTTCTTTGACCTTCTTCTCGCCTAATTTTGCCACGGCTCGTGCTGTCTTTAGTTCCAGTCCGATATTGCCTAGTAGACCCTGGTGCCTGGATATGACCACATCAGCGGTCCATTTTTCCGGAACGATATTAAGTAGCTTGAACTCTATCGGGAGCTGATCCGGAGTAGATAGGATTTCGTCTATGTATGCATTTACACCTTGGGTATAGGCATTGATGATTTCTTCTCCGTCCTCATGGTAGTGATTCATTTCTTGTGTCATATCGCCACGAAACTTGAAGAGTCGGGTGCCGATGTCACGCTTCAACTCACTTTCTCCTAGTATTTCGGCTACTGTGCCAGTAGCCTGACGCCTCCAGATTTCGAATTGAAAAAGCCGATCTTTTGCCGCCGCATATCCTTGCGCAAAAAACAAATCGTGTTGATTTTCAGCATAAATATGATTGATGCCCCATTCATCTCTGATAATTTCGACAGGTTCCTGCAAGCCAGCAATGGATACTTGGTCATCCCTGTCAGACTCACAAGCAAAGAGGCTTAGAGCTAGTAAAAAGGTAAGGAGCAATCTCATAGGTAAGGATTTAGAGGTTGTTTGAGTGAAATCTAACGGATAGCTAAGTGGCAGATGTCCAGCTCTTATAAGCAAGTACTAAAAATAATGAATGTGAACCGAAGTAGTGGCTTGTTAGGTCAATTTGTAGATTGCTTGCGTTGCTATTGACAAAAAATAGTCCGACTTAAGGGTAGTCTAAAGTTCGCTTTTGCCTACTACAGTTTTTTTGATACATTGTGTTAGGGTATGGTTTTTTGACTCATTGAGCTGTCTCAAAAGTAGCTCTATTCATATGATCACATAGAACGGCAATAATTGTCATGCCCAGGCGTAACTCTGACTATTTCGATGTGTTATATTTAAGATAAACCACTTTAGAGCCCCGATTCGAAATGGACGCATCAACTGCCAGTTGGGCACGTTGACAATAGCAAAAGATCATGCAAGTACCAGTTCTAACTATCAAAGACCATTTCAATGTGTTGAAATTCATGTTTGGTGGGATGTTGTTTGTACTTAGCCTTACAGCTACCTCGCAGATCAGAATAGAAGCGGAAGACTATGATGCCATAGAAGGTATCCTCACTCAACAGACTCTGGATGCAGGCGGAGGGTTAAATGTTGGTTGGATTGATGTAGGGGATTGGCTCTCCTATAAGCTAGCTATCCTGGTGACAGGTGAGTATGCGCTGGGCATCCGATAGGCTAGTCAGCCAGGAGGAGGCAAACTCAATGTGTCGATTGATGATGAGGCACCCATCTTGGTAGATATGCCTCCGACCAGTTCGATGGCACTTTGTGACAAAATTTGAGATGATTTTGCTCATACTATAGGAATTTGTTTTAGCAGACATTTACCACTTAAATATTGCAGCATGTCAATATCATCACACTCTTTTCATATTCCAGTAATGGGGATTGGTTACACACTGGATACGCCCATTAAAGTAGCCAAGTATGGAATATCCTCCGTCATATCTATCGTGCAGGATGATGTGATTGAAAAGGCGAGAAAATACTATTCACATATCAATAAATTGCCCTATGAGCCGATCCATAAAAAGGATGCAGCCTATAGACCTAAGCGCATAACAGCGTATTTAAACCTTGTAAAACACCTGGTCAATCAAAGTTTTGAACAACTTAAGAGAGATCCCCTTCCGCTTAGGAAATATACGCGAATGCTTCCAGGCAACAGCAATGTAGAAGACCTCCAGGAGCACTTGAATGAACTTAAGGCCGGTAGTATAGATGTGAACATCATGACTAAGCTGGACAGGCAGCCTTCTTCTGATGAAGGGGTATATACAGATGCCTGCGCTTCATTGAAAGGTTATGCCGAAAGCGATTTAGATTCATGTTTGGTGTTATCGGCAGGTATTAACCCAAGACTATTTGCCTATATGGAGGAGTTCCGGGACTTTTTTCCGGATGAGGCCGGTCATATCAAGAAAAGGATTATCGTGAAGGTAAGTGACTTCAGATCTGCGGCAATACAGGGCAAAATGCTTGCTAAAAAAGGACTTTGGGTGAGCGAATACCGATTGGAATCTGGTCTCAACTGCGGTGGACATACGTTTGCTACAGATGGTTTACTGATGGGGCCTATACTTGAGGAGTTTAAACTTCATCGAGATGAGCTCTTAGCAGAACAGGAGTTGATTTGTAAAGAAGTCTGGAAGGCATTGGGCCATACTCAAAGTCAGCTTTTAGTGCAGAAGCTTACCGTGCAAGGAGGGTTAGGAACATCAAATGAACGCCTACTACTTGAGGACTTTTATGGCGTGGATGGTACAGGATGGGGTAGCCCATTTTTACTGGTACCGGAGGCTACCTCGATAGATCATGAAACCCTTGCTGTTTTGACCAAAGCAGGCGAAAAAGATATTTACAATAGCGATGTTTCTCCTCTTGGCGTGAGTTTTAGTACCGTGCGCGGAACATCAGGGGATCGCATGAAGAATGAGCGTATCTCAGCAGATAAGCCGGGTAGTCCATGCCATTGGAAGCATCTGGCAATGGATACTTCCTATAAAGCTGCCGGTGTGTGTGTCGCCTCAAGTAGCTATCAAAAAAGAAAGATACAAGAGCTAAAAGCTCAAAACCTGAGCCAGGAAGCCTACGATGCCTCCTTTGCAAGGATCACGGAAAAGGAGTGCCTCTGCGACGGACTGGCGGTCTCATTCTTGAAGAAATTTGACCTAATGGATGCCTCTAATTTTGATGGAGTATCTGTTTGTCCGGGACCAAATCTGGCATATTTTGATCGAACCTATTCTTTGGAAGAGATGGTAGAGCATATCTATGGTAAGCAGGATATTTTGGAGAAGGACAGGCCTCACGTATTTCTTAAAGAGCTGGGGCTTTACATGACGTATTATGAGAAATTGAAAAACCGAATGGGGGACGAGGCTGGTCCGCGTAAGCAAAAACAACTGACCAAATTCAGAGAGAATCTCCTTTCAGGGATCTCCTATTATTCAATGTTGGCATTGACACTGAGTGATGCTGAAAGAGCTGAGTTTGAGAAGACTTTGAAGGATTACAGCGATCAATTAGAAACCTACGCAATATTGTCCTTGTCATGATTAACTATTGAGACCACTTGTTTTGATGCCTCACGGTCGTGGGTACAGCATTTTCAAACGTATTGTTTGAAGTGATGGCATCATCTATAGGCTACTGGATTTTATCCGCATCTCGAATAGCCACAGCTATGGCAGTTTAGGCAGCCCTCTTCATATACCAGTGCCTGATCCCCGCATTCTTTGCAGACATTCTCCAGAGGTTCCGTTCCATCGGCAATGAATTTACTCAACGCACGTATCACTCCGTTTTTCCAGGTATTGAGGGATTCATCACTCAGATGCAAATGCTCAATCAGGTTCACGATATATATCAGCGGCATGCCGTGTCTGAGGATGCCAGAAATGAGTTTCGCGTAATTCCAATATTCGGGGTTAAAGGAGCGACTGAGTCCCTCTATAGTGACCTTAAATCCATCCCTGTCTTCGTATTGAAAATTATAGCGACTTTTTTGATCGCCATTTTTGTTTTTGATCACCCATCCTTTTTTCACATGATTCGGCAACAAGAAAGAATCTTCCGCTTTGCCTGTGAAGATTTCATACGGTCGGTCGTCGAGCAACCCTATGACGCCGATCCACTTTTCGTCATTGTTATTGAATCGAACAACTCCGGCGGACAGTTTTTGAGGCCGTTTGGGTGCTTTTGACTCAGAGAATTCTTTTTCTAAACCCCCTTGACTGTTAGAGATCAAAACCCCATCTCTCGAACCATCCCGATAGATTGTCATGCCTTTACATCCATGCTGCCATGCTGCGAGATAGATGTTTTCTACCACTTGCTCCGGGGTTTCTTTGGGGATGTTAATGGTAACACTGATACTGTGGTCCACCCATTGCTGTACCATACCCTGCATTTCCACTTTCTTCAGCCAATCAATATCCGCTGCACTAGAGCCATGGTAAGGAGATTTTTCAATGATGACTTGTAAGGCAGCATCATCCAGTTTGGAAACTTGCTCAGGGCTATAGCCATTTAGGTTGAGCCACATTTCAAATTTGTGATGCAGCACATGAAACTCCTCCCATGAATCACCTGATTTATCAATGAAGTCAATTTTTGCATTTTGGTCGTTAGGATTGACTTTTCTACGTCTTTTGTAGGAAACCATAAATACAGGTTCTAATCCTGAGGTTGTCTGTGTCATGATACTGGTAGATCCCGTAGGCGCTATCGTCAGGCATGCAATGTTTCTGCGGCCGTATTTCTTCATTTCATTTTTCAGGTCTTGATCTTCCTTGAAAAGCCGCTGCATGAATGGGTTGTTCTCTTCCCGGATAGGATCATACACATTGAATCCCCCTCGTTCTTTTGCCAGTTCCACAGAGGAGCGATAGGCAGACAGTGCGAGCACTTTTTGAATATTGCTGGCGAATAGATTCGCTTCATCTGAGCCATAGGTCATTCCCAGCCCCGCTAACATGTCACCCTCAGCGGTGATGCCAAGCCCGGTTCGCCTGCCTTCGACACACTTTTCCCTGATTTTTTCCCACAGCTGACGTTCAGTCATTTTGATGTGTTCTGGTTCGGGGTCGGAAGCAATTTTTGAAAGTATAGTATCGATTTTTTCGACCTCAAGGTCTACTATGTCATCCATTATTCGCTGCGCTTTGATGGCATGCGCTCTGAACTTCTGAAAATTAAAGTGGGCTTTTTCTGTGAAAGGACTTTCCACATAGCTAAATAGATTAATGGCTACCAGACGACAGGAATCATAGGGGCAAAGCGGAATCTCACCACATGGGTTCGTAGATACGGTTTCATACCCAAGATCAGCATAACAGTCAGGCACGGACTCTTTTTTGATAGTATCCCAGAAAAGGACACCCGGTTCGGCTGAGGCCCAAGCATTATGGATGATATTTCTCCATAGTTTTCGCGCATTGATTCGCCTCGTGCTGATAGGATTTTTCTGGTGAATAGGGAACTGCTGAATGTATTCCCGGTCTTCTTCTACCGCTTGCATAAAGTCATCTTCCAGCTTGATACTGATGTTTGCCCCGGTGATTTTGGTGGTATCAATTTTCGCATCGATGAAATCTTCAGCATCAGGATGCTGAATGGAAAGTGAGAGCATTAATGCGCCCCGTCTGCCGTCCTGAGCAACTTCCCGGGTCGTGTTGGAGAACCGTTCCATGATAGGAACTACACCGGTGGAGGTCAGGGCACTGTTTTTTACGGGACTTCCTTTTGGACGGATGTGAGAGAGGTCATGTCCTACACCCCCTCGTCTTTTCATGAGTTGAACCTGTTCCTCATCGAGTTTCAATATGCCCCCATAGGAATCAGACTCACCTCCAACCCCGATGACGAAGCAATTGGACAATGAGGAGATTTGAAAGTCATTTCCAATACCTGCCATAGGACCTCCTTGCGGAACCACATATTTGAAATCCTTCAGCAAGTCATATATTTCCTGCCTGCTAAGAGGATGAGGGTATTTCTCTTCTATACGGGCCAGTTCACTAGCCAATCTTTGATGCATGTCTGTAGGAGATCGCTCATAAATGCGTCCCTGCGAATCCTTCATTGCATACTTATTGATCCAAACATTAGCGGCTAGTTCATCACCGTCAAAGTAGGCTTTAGTAGCTTCGAATATTTCTTGTCGCTCGAAAGCTTTTAATGGAGCTTGCTTGATTTCTTCTTGTTGGTTTTCATGAATTCCGACAGTCACAGAGGGCTCATTCTGAAGGGCTCTTTTGAAATCGAATTCTAGTGTTAAGTCGTTGGTGAAAGGCTTTTTTTTGGTAGAAGCGTGAGTCATTGTAGATGGCTTTTAAGGTTGCCAGTAAGGTTTACAACATTACTGGCAAATATATTCTACGACCTACAGTAATAACTTGATGAATGTAAGGTAAAATGATGCCATTTGTTAGTTTTTAAAAGTCTTACGGACTACTCTTTTTCCAATCTTTAAATCTCAAGTTAAAGAGCTGTCAGATCTGCTTCCTTTCAAGGAGTTTAAATACACTTTAGCGTGCTAGGGGTTATAGTAAGATGGAACTACAAATGATCACTCTGTGGGCTCGCCGAAAGCACTGGCTAAACCTGAGTAAGCTACTGGTGTACGTGTTGCGGACAAGAGTGCTTCTTGGTTGGTCGACCCCGCTGCATCCCAATGTTGTTGATGCTTGAGGATACGAACCAAGGCGGAGGGCTATCTCAAGCTTAGCTCTATTCATATGATCACATAAGACGTCAATAATTATCATGTTCAGGCATAACTCTGACAAAATCCATGTGTTATATTTACGATGAACCACTATAGAGGCACGATTCGAATTTGACGAATCAACTGCCAGTTCGGCACGTTGACAATAGCAAAAGATCATGAATAGAGTAATCCTTACAAATAAGCACACTTTCAATGGGATAATAGTAGCTGCCGTGGCTGTACTATGGCTGCTAAGTAATGCTGCTATTGCTCAGATCAGAGTGGAAGCAGAAGACTATGATGCTATGGAAGGTATCCTGACACAGCAAACGCTCGATGCAGGAGGAGGATTAAATGTAGGTTGGATTGATGATGGGGATTGGCTCTCATACGACCTAGCTATCCCGGTGACAGGTGATTATGCGCTGAACATCCGATATGCAAGTCAGTCAGGAGGAGGCAAACTCAATGTGTCGATTGATGATGAGACACCCATCTTGGTAGATATGCCTGCGACAGGCGGATGGCAGGAATGGACTACGCTGCAAGGGCCTACTCTTGCACTGACCCAAGGTGCACGAACACTGACGTTGGTGGTTGTGTCAGGAGGCTATAATCTCAATCGATTCGAATTGTTACTCATCAGTCCTATAGATACAGATGCGCCTTCTACGCCTGAGATCCTGTCGAGTCGTGCAGATGAACACACCGTCGAGCTAAGCTGGACGCAAAGCTCAGATATGGGTTCTGCGGTAGCTGGTTATCAGATATTCAATGGGGCTCAGCTACTTGCATACACAACGGATAGCGAATACAGCATCCAGAAACTGGCACCGCAAACCTTATTCTCCTTGTCTATGGTCGCTACTGACCTTGCAGGCAATGCCTCTGACACAGTCAAGCTCTCGATTGAAACATTGCGGATTACATGGCCGCTTAGTTGGTCTGATGAGTTTGATGGGACTGAGGTTGACAGAGATAAGTGGAACTTTCAAATCGGTGGTGGAGGCTGGGGCAATGAAGAATCACAGTATTATACGGATGGGGATAATTCCCGTATAGAAAATGGCGAATTGATCATTGAAGTAAGACAAGAAACGATTGGTACCAATGACTACACCTCTTCACGAATGAATACAGCCAATAAAGGTGACTTTCTGTATGGTCGAGTAGAAGTGAGAGCTAAGCTTCCATCCACAGGAGGTACCTGGCCTGCTATCTGGACATTACCTACTGACTGGATTTACGGTAACTGGCCTGATGTAGGTGAGATAGATATCATGGAGCACTCTGCACACTATGATCTCAATTATGTATTTGCTACGATCCACACCAAAGCATATAATCACAAGGACGGTACTCAGTTTAGTGGAGGCAAGGATTTCGAAGATGTAGTCAATACTTTCCATACATACACCTTGGAATGGTATCCAGATCGCTTGGACTGGTACTATGACGATATCCATGTCTTTACTTATGATAATCCTTATTTGTCACTTGATGAGTGGCCTTTTGACATTCCTCATCACTTACTTGTCAATGTTGCCATTGGAGGCGGCTTGGGCGGTGAGATCGATCACGATGGCGTCTGGCCGCAGCAGATGGTCGTGGATTATGTGCGGATGTATGATTTCGAATTAGGCGCAGGAGATACCACGCCTCCCAGCGATCCCAGTAACCTCACAGGTGTTGTGGACGGCATCAATGTAGTGCTAGACTGGGACATCTCATCAGATGATCAATATGTAGAAAAGTACTACATATTCCTGGATGGGAATGTGGTGGATTCGGTCTCAGGATCATCTTATGTGCTGCAGTGCTTGAAGCCAGAGAGCTCGGTTACTGTGGGTGTTCAAGCTAGGGACTTTGGTGGTAATACTTCGCCCATCATTTCGACGAATGTCACTACAGAAGCAATAACAGGCATTGCGCTAACCAATCGGTTTGAAGCGGAAGACTTTGCGTGTGTAGAAGGTATCGAAACAGAGACATGCACAGATGCAGGTGGTGGGCTCAACTTAGCCTTTATCGATGCAGGAGACTGGGTGGAGTACTATATCGATGTTCCTGAGAGGGACACCTACTATTTGTTTGCACGAGTGGCTTCGCTCGATAGTGAAGGAAGCTTTGATCTGGAAGATGAAGCAGGCAATGTGCTTGCGTCGGTGGCGACGCCACTCACAGGGGGATGGCAAACTTGGCGTTCGGTGGTTTCCGATGGATTCACACTTGAGGCGGGCATTCAAAAAATTAGATTAAGAATGACTAAGAGCAACTTCAATATTAACTGGCTGGAGTTTGATACAGAAGTGATCACTGCCACGGACGATTTGTTTGAGGATGACCTGTTGGTGTATCCCAATCCCGTCACTGCAGGAAAGCTAAACATACAATTGCACGAGACCCTAGCAGGTCCAGTGGGTCTGTTGATCTACTCGTTAGATGGGAAAATACAGCATCAGTGTGAGCAAGTGCTAGAAGCAGGTGCCACCTCTATCAACGAGCTAGCCTTAAAACCTGGCGTGTATACGCTGCACCTAAGACTACCAAGCGGGGAAACACAGCAGCAGAAATTAATCATCAGATAATCGGTACAACTCGTAATTAGGTTAGGTACGTTAGACACTTGCTAAAGCTGTAGTTTGAATTTTTGCAAGCTTTCAATGTTCTTGGGTCGTGAGGACACGAACCATGGCGGAGGATACATCGATCAGTGACTTAGTGTTGGAGCCTGAAGTATATACACTCCGACTCGTACAACCAAGCGGGGAAACATAGCAGCAGAAATTAATCATCAGATAATCGGTACAACTCGTAATTAGGATACTTACGTTAGACACTTGCTAAAGCTGTAGTTTGAATTTTTGCAAGCTTTCAATGTTCTTGGGTCGTGAGGACACGAACCATGGCGGAGGAATTTAATCATGCTTGGGAATCTTTTACGCTAAGCTAGCATGCTTTAAGCCTCTAGCTTACTAGAAAGCACTCAGACGTATTAACAACTGCTGGAGGGCGATTAGTCGCCCATTGGTACCTCAAATAGTATGTATTTGTTGCTAGTTGAGCCATTCTTCATAGTGAGTTCGACCCTCAGGTTGATTTGACTAATTGAAACGCCACAAGGGTAGCTTTTTGCGTTTTCACACTGCTTTGCAATTTCAGTCCATTTGTTATCTTCATCGTTCAATTCGTCTCGTACTGCTTCTATTATCTCTTCGGTTGTAACGTCCGGAAACCTATCTTTATCAGCATTAGAATATTTCAGGGGACTAAATAAGCTATTTTCTAACTGAAGCTGTTTCCATTCGGACTTGTGATGTTTCCATTTAGTTAGGTCGATATGAGGACCTTCGTCCATTATGGTCATGCTAGTTTCGTAGTTCTGAAATATCACAACCTTAGATAATTCATTCGATAGTTCTAGTTGAAAGACTTGTCCCGAAATAACGCTTCCCAATCCAAGTTCGACTGAAATTGAGTCATCATGCACTTTGTCAAAATATCCTGATTCATTCCAAGTTTCTTCTAGTTCCGCTTTCAGCGTTAGTTCCTGAAATTTAAGAGAAATACTTTTAGATGGATCGGGAATGTCGTTATCCACTAATCCAATTTTCTGACCTGTATTAAGCGCTCTTATTTGCCCCTTGACTACCATAATCTTGAATTCGTTACAGCCTTGTATTTCACTACCTGCATAACCAAAATTGCAACAACCGCCTACAACCTTTCCTGGATGAGTTCCATTAACGTTTGATGTATTACTATTTGACTGTTCCCCGTCAAGGAGATATTTGCTGTTACATACCAATAAGGGGCTGCCATTTCCTTCCCAACCACCCTGAAAAGCGTAAAAAGCTTCACTAGAACTTGATTGAGTGGACCGATCAGCTATTACAGTAAATTTTAAGCCATTATCGTCATATGTTCCTCCAGTGCCCGTATTAAACTTAGGCCCATCCGGTCCCACTGCATCGACCCATCTTATTTCAGCTGTACCAGCCAGCACTTCATATTTGGTTACACTTACCTCATTGCCTCCATAGCCAATATTGCATCCACAATCCACAACCTTACCCGGGTGTTTTCCTCCTGCATAATCAGCTCGACAAATCACCAAGTCTCTTCCCGGTTCTTGTCCGCCTTTAACAGCAGCTTTAGGTATTTCACATCCATCCACCGAAATCCACTCTAGTGGTGAAAATGCTCCGCTGTCCTTAGTATACTCTTCATTTTTAATAGGATCGTAATGTCCATTTTGTCCGTCGTCTGAAAGACTAAGCATATCAGGATTAACAGAAACTGCTCGCATCATAAATTTGCCGCCGTTGTACTGCCCAGTTATATGTCCCAGTTCCTCGTCAAACCCTAAGTAAACGGGCTGACTACCTAATTGGCCTATATACTCATCGGTATCATTTTCTCGTCTAATGATAAGCTTTTCATCTTGATCCATGTATTGACCTGCTGTTTTTGTCCATTCACCAATAAAGAAGGACATATCTGTCATCTTGATTGTAGGCATAGGGTCTTTAATTATTTGCGTGGCCACTTCAGGCTCCTTGTTTGCAAACCTTTTTACCAAAACTTCAGGGATCTCTATCAGCTCACCATGATCAGGTGCCGCATCCATCAATACGGCAGATTTTAGTTCGTAATTGAAATCTTCACTCAAGACTTCACCTGTATTGTAGTCTTCCTTTTTGTAGATCGCCTGTCCTGTGGAGGCATTGAAATCAAGCTCTATACTTCGATCTCTGAAGTTGTTACTCTCCGTTAGCCCAATCAGTTCCCACTGATTATTTTGATATCGATAGCGCTGGAGATTGTTTGTCCATTCAGCACTTCCCCAAGAGTGGACAAGTACTATGCATCCTCTTTCGATTTTCATTGAAGAAAAGACATCAGGAAATTTTCCACCGCTGCTGGCCGCCATGACGGCTCCACGAGTGCTATACCATAATTGCCATTCATTGTTCTCTTTTTTGAAAACTTGAAGTTCTCTTGCTTGTCCTTCAGTATAACTAAAGGGATCAGTTTCAGTAGCTGTATGATAGACGATGACTTTTTCTTCTATACCGTCCTTGTCTAAATCACCAAGCTCTTCGGCAAGAATCACCCAATTATTGTCCGCAGTATCGCTAGATGTTTTTGTGCCGGAGTCACACGCGAAAAGAAGCATTGAAAACAGAAGGCAAGAGATGGGTAATTGATACTGCATAATCTGGTTGGTTGATTTAGTAGAAGAGGTTTTTGGGTCAGGAAAATCGAGATTCGCTGATTGGTTACCCGTTCAAGATAAAGAATAACAATTAAATTGGATAGTAAAGCGTGCTTGGCACGATTAATCCCGACTACAATCCAAGAACAATTACTATAGTTCCTAGGCTTTGTTAAGCTTGTATTTTAATCCCGTTTCACGTTAACCTAAACTGTGTTTTTATGGAGTTGTAGCACGTTTTTATTTTTATTCAGTTTTCACCTTCTCAACAAATCCAAAAACCCGAATGAGTCCATAAGTCATACTTAATCCAATAAGTGAAGCAATAATATCATTTGGGTCATAGACGTTATTTCCTCCAAAATTGTGAAATTTATATTCTTGCGACACCGAATAAATTAAAGCTAAGCCTGCAGCAACTAAATAAAAATATTGGTTTTTGATGTGCCTCATTTTTTTGTTAAAGCGATGTTTCAATGGCAATAAAATTCCGGTTGATGGAAGGGTACCAATTATCGCCTTTTTCCCTTGGGCATTATTACTAACTATTCATTCACTGGTC
>JBLHTU010000019.1:0-35300 GCA_047627515.1 Cyclobacteriaceae bacterium
GAATCGGTCGATTGAAAGCCATCGAGCGATGGATCTTTTCTAACCGGTCGAAAATCCAAGAGGCGGTCTTTGCTGACTTTCAGAAATCAGCCGCAGAAGCGGATCTTTCAGAAATATACCCGGTTGTCAGTGAGATAAGGAAAATGAAGAGATCATTGAGACATTGGGTTAGGCCTCAGAAAGTAAGCAACAACTTACCTTACTGGGGTACAAAGAGTGAGATCCAGTACGAACCTAAGGGTGTGACACTGATTATTGCGCCATGGAATTATCCCTTTTTACTCGCCGTAGGACCACTGCTGTCAGCAATCTCTGCAGGTAACACTGTTTTTCTAAAGCCATCGGAATTCACTTCGCATACGAGTCAATTGATTGAGGATATGATCAAAGAGCTATTTGCCGAGGATATGATATATGTCGTGCAAGGAGACTTTAAAGTGTCAGGTCAATTACTGGAGCTACCTTTCGATCATATATTCTTCACGGGAAGTCCAAGAGTAGGAAAGATTGTGATGCAGGCGGCCGCTCAAAACTTGACTTCTGTGACACTTGAGCTGGGAGGAAAGTCTCCAGCGATAGTTGATGAGTCAGCGGATATTGATGATGCAGCGCAAAAAATTGCTTGGGGAAAATGGTTAAACGCTGGACAAACCTGTGTTGCTCCTGATTATATACTAGTTCATGAGTCAAAAAGAGATGAGCTTGTGGGTAAGCTAATTGAGTATGTAGGCGACTTATACGGAGATATAGCAAAGTATACTGGTATAATCAATCAGCAGCATCTGGAGAGGCTTACAGCAGCCATAGAGGCATCGGTTGTCGCCGGCTCAACCGTTGTTCATGGAGGCATGGTAGTTGCTGAGGGCAAGCTATCACCGACCATTCTGATAGATGTGCCAGATAGTTCATCATTGCTACAGGATGAGATATTTGGTCCAGTGCTACCTATCAGAACTTTTGTAGACACGCAAGATGCCGTTGACTATGTCAATGATAAACCCAAACCTCTCGCCCTGTATTACTTTTCAAGAAAAGAGAAGTCTATAAATAACGTAAAAAAAGCCGTTTCAGCGGGGACCATGTGTATCAATGACTGTGTGGTGCAGTTTGTGCATCCCGAGCTTCCGATTGGAGGCGTAAATAATAGTGGAATAGGCAAAGGCCATGGTTATTTTGGCTTTCTTGCCTTTAGTAATGAAAAAGCGGTTGTGAAACAGCGCGTTGGAATGACCATGTCAAAGACACTCTATCCCCCACTTAACCCATTCAAAAAATTAACACTAGAGCTTTTATTGAAATATTTTTAAGCAATGAAAAGAGGACTGATCTATTTGATTTTTGTTTCGGTAATCTGGTCGGCGTGTGATACGTCAGAACCTGAGCGACCCCAAGAAATGTACGGAGAATGGTCTGCTGTCTGGAGTACTTTGCCAGCAGCTTATGAAGGCGTAAGTGGCATCACTTCCTTCGAAATGGACGGAGCTTTTATTTTTACAGCAGACAGTGTGACGGTCATCGCTAACGGGTTTAATGGTTGCGTATTTGGTGTAGACACGCTTTCTCATACACAATTGTGGAGTGTCAGAAATGATTCTCTCTTTCTGATCAGTGCTCCAGATGGTAACGGGATCACTTACGTGATGAAGGAGCGATCAGAGAACTCTATCAAGATGCAGTTATTGGATGATATTTTCCTCGATCTAAAAAAGAAGGGAGTTCCTTTCTTCTGGATCTTTACACTCAACTTGCTGCCATGGGCATTTGCCGTTACTGTGCTTCTCGTCGTTCTCTTCCTTTTTGACAGAAAGAAAAAAACCAACCAAGAGAAGCTATAACTCGTTGATTCTAGCGAGATACGTCTCTGCTTGATTTTTCAGCGCCTGTTGTTTCTCCTCTGACATCTTATCCCATGTTCTATAAACCATACCTATGCGGGGGTTCTTTTCCAGCAGATCTCGATGGCGTGCATGAAACTGCCAATACATAGAGTTAAATGGGCATGCTCTGTCTCCCGTCTTTAGTTTATGATCGTAGTGACAGCTTTTACAATAGTTGCTCATTTTATTGATATAGTTGGCAGACGAGGTGTAGGGTTTACTTCCAACGATCCCCCCGTCTGCAAATTGACTCATTCCTCTTGTATTGGTGATTTCCACCCATTCGAACGCATCCACATAGATCCCGAGATACCATTGATCAACCTCATCGGGGTTTACTCCTGCCAATAAAGCAAAATTTCCTGTGACCATCAATCGTTGAATATGATGTGCATATCCAGTTTCCAGGGATTGACTAATGGCATGATGCAAGCATTTCATTTTTGTCTTTCCAGTCCAGAACCATTCCGGTAGAGCCTTTTTATGATCCAGAGCATTGATAAGTGCATAATCAGGCATTTGCATCCAATAAATGCCTCTCATGTATTCTCTCCAACCCAGAATTTGCCGAATAAAACCCTCGACGGCGGCGAATGGGAGAGAGTCCTTTTTTGATTCCCATTTTTTGATCACCAGGGCGATTACCTCTTTGGGACTGATTAATTTAATGTTGAGAGCAAAAGACAAGAGTGAATGAAAACCAAAATGTGTCCCATCGTGCATAGCGTCCTGGAATTGGCCATAACTGGGAAGAAGTTCGTTGCAGAAATAGTCAAGATCAGACAAGGCTTCCTGTCGATTGATCGGCCATCGAAACCGAGTCTCATCTACTGTCCCTATGGTGGTGACACCGGACTTTCGAATCTCTTCTTGCAATTTGCTCAAATCACGAGCTCTTTCTGCTCGCAGTGGAAATACTATTTGCTTTGGAAATGATTTTCTATTGGAAGCATCGTGATTCCATTGCCCGCTTTCTGGCTGATCGCCATCCATGAGAATATCATGCTTCTTTCTCATGTGGCGATAAAAGGACTCCATGAGGTAGCTTTTTTTAGCTTTGAAAAATTCTTCAAGCTCTGTTCTGTTGCATAAAAAATGTTCGGTATCTGTCTCATTACAGGGCACTTGACAGGTTGACGCATAGGCCGTGAGGGTTTGATCAAGGCGATACTCATCTGGCAGCAAGTATGAAACACCTGTAGCATTGTGTTTCTTGATCAGCGAGTCGAGGTTGAGACCAATTGATTGGTTATTATCAGCAGCATTGATTTTAATATATTCAACCTGATGCCCCTTTTCGCGCAGGGAGTCTGCAAATAACCTCATTGCGGCAAAGATTCCCATTACTTTCTGAATGTGATGCGCGACATAGTCTGTCTCTTGCCGTACTTCCATCATGACATAAACAACGGATGGGTCGATTATGTCAAGCCAACTATGCTCCAGATTCAACTGGTCACCCAGTATTAGTCGAATTTTTTTCATGTCACCTTTATGTTATCTCTTAAGCCTATACCCAGTCTAGATTTGATGGTACAAACCTTTATCGGTAATTTGGTAGCTAACAAATTGTACGCAATAGGTTCACAGACTTAAATTATGAAAAAGGCACTAATGGTTTCGGCGGGTATTGTCGGGGTAATCATCTTGACTCTGATTTTGGCACCCATTATCTTCAAAGAGGATATCAGGAAGGCGATCGAAGCACAAATCGATGAGACAGTAGAAGCAAAACTGCTGTACAATGTAGAATCGTTTTCTGTATCATTGATCAAAAATTTTCCAGACCTATCGGTGCAGATTGATGAGGTTGGGATAGTCGGTAAGGGCGTTTTCGAGGGAGATACATTGTTTTATTCAGAGCAGTTTGCCATGACAATGGACATAATGTCGGTAATCAATGGCGAAACCATTGCGATCCAAAGCATACTTCTTGAGCGTCCCGTAATTAATATTGTTGTGATGGAAGACGGACAAGCTAATTACGATATAGTGAAAGAAAGGGAAGGTCCAGTAGCAAAAGAGGATGATTCAGAGGAGTCAAGTATTAGTATTACAATGCGCAAATGGGAAATCCGTGACGGATATGTAGCCTATATCGACCAGTCTCTGCCCTATTATCTAGTCCTAGATGGTCTCGATCATATAGGGTCTGGGGATTTTTCACAAGATGTTTTTGACATGGTATCTGAGACCACTGTTAGTTCTTTTTCAACTGGCTATGATGGCACGGAGTATATCACAGATAAGCGATTGTGGGGAGCAGTGACATTAGCCATGGACCTGGAGACGTTCACATTTACCTTCAAGGAAAATGAAGTGGACTTAAATGATTTTGCCTTTTCATTTGAGGGCTTTCTAAGTATGCCTAGTAGTGATATTGTAATGGATTTGGTTTTTTCTGGTAAAGAGGTGGATATGAAAAGCATGCTATCGCTGACCCCAGGGGATTACACCACCTATTTGGAAGGCATCACAACTTCAGGTGAGGTCACGTTTGATGGTAAGGTTAAAGGTGTTTATAGTGATAGCGAGATGCCGCAGGTAAGCATGGCTTTCAATGTAACTGATGGAGAAATTGCCTACCAGCCTTACCCCATACCTATGCGGGATATACACATGGATGCAGTATTTGACATGCCAGGTGCTGACCTGACACTTGCCTCTTTTAGCATGCCACTATTTAGTATGACAGTTGATGGTGAAAAATTTGAAGCGAATCTTCTTTTTAGAGATTTTGAAGATTACTACTGGGAGTTTGGGGTGAATGGAAATGTAGACCTTGAAAAGGTTACTAAGATTGTACCTATTGGCAACATGGAATTAGTCGGGAAAGTGGCGGCTAGTTTACAAACGTCAGGCCGGATGTCGGACTTGGATGCAGAGAGGTATCAGAGCCTTCCGACCTCCGGTACGCTGGTTATTGAGAACTTATTTTACAAAAGCGAAGACCTACCTCAAGGGTTTGGTATTTCAACGATGGATGCTTCCTTTGATCCTGAGCAAATAGTCTTGAAGACATTCAAGGGGAAAGCCGGTAAAACAGATCTTAATTTAACGGGTAAAATCACAAACTACCTAGCCTACGCGTTGTCTGATGATGCGATTTTGAAGGGAGATCTTACTTTTGGTTCGCAGCTAGTGGATGTCAACGAGTGGATGACAGATGATGCGACAGATGACGTTGTCGTTGAGGACACTTCTAGAATGGAGGTAATTCGGATTCCAGAAAACATTTCTTTTGTGCTCAGTTCTAAGGTTGATCGACTGGTATATGACGACTTAGTCATTGACGCTTTTACGGGTCAGCTGGTTATCGAAGGCGGGATGATTACTATGAACCAGGTTACGTTTGGGTTACTAGGAGGGGCGTTTGAAATGAACGGCACATATGCTTCTCTTCCAGAGCAGCCACTGTACAACTATGATCTGAAAATTGCTAATTTGGCTATTCAGGATGCATTTAAGTCTTTCAACACGGTTAAGAAACTTGCGCCATTTGCGGAGAAAATGACAGGTAAGATTAACACCGATTTTAAGATTGGCGGGGCTTTAGGGTCAGATATGATGCCTCTGTACGAGACGATTAAAGGAGGAGGCTTGTTGAAAATTGCAGAAGCAGCAATCAAGGATGTCAAGCTACTATCGGCCGTCTCAAATGTCACTAGTATCAAGCAAGAAGATGGCTCGATACAGCTAAAGAAAGTAAGAATAAGGGCAGATATCGAAGAGGGCCAGGTCAAGGTTGAGCCATTTGATGTGGTATTAGCAGGTTATACTACGACGATTACTGGTAGCAACTCCATTGCAGGGCAACTTAGTTACCAGATGAAAGTCAAAGAAGTGCCCACTGGGAGCGCAGGAGCGGCAGCTACTTCCGCACTGTCTTCGTTGACGGGAGTGTCATCACTGAATATGGATAAAGTAGACCTTAATCTTGGCGTAGTGGGAACATTTCTAAAGCCAGATGTAAAGTTGCTGGGAGTGTCTCCCGCAGGCTCATCTTCGCAGGCGTCACTGAAAGAGGAAGCCAAAAAGAAAGTGACGGAGGTGATCAGCCAAAAGAAGGAGGAGGTCAAGCAAGCGGTGGACTCAGTAAAGACAGTAGCCGTTGATTCTGCAAAGGCGGTAATCAATAACCAGATTGATGCGGCTAAAGAGGCAGCTAAAAAGGAATCTGAGAAAGCCGTAGATAAAGCTAAAGAGGCGGCTAAGGACTTATTTAAAAAGAAAAAATCAGGGGGAGGAATATTATGAAATACCAATCGTCAATCTTCATGCTATTTGTGATTGCTTGGGCTTTAGTGTCATGCTCAAATAATGGATCACGAGAGAATTCAGTGGAGGCATCAGAGCCCTTGTATGGCTATAATGTAGAGGAAAGGCTAGCGGACTTAGGGGTAACATTAAAAGCACCTCCGACTCCAATTGCTAATTATGTTAATAGTGTAAGAAGTGGAAATCTTGTCTTTATGGCAGGTAAAGGACCAACTAGGCCAGAGGGAGGGTACGTCCAAGGTAAACTTGGACAAGACCTTAGTATTGATGAGGGATATCAGGCAGCAAGGTTGGCAGCAATTGCTCAGTTATCGGCGTTGAAAGCTCAGATTGGAGATCTTAACAAAGTAGTGAGAATTGTGAAAGTAACAGGTATGGTTAATGCAGGTTCTGATTTTACCAGTCACCCGGAAGTCATTAATGGTTTCTCAGACTTTATGGTTGAGGTCTTCGGAGAGCGCGGGAAGCACGCTCGTGCTGCTGTGGGAATGGGGTCTTTACCTAGAAATATTGCAGTTGAGGTAGAGATGATCGTAGAAGTAGCAAATTAGGATTACCTCATCTTTTTGCTACTTCATCGCCCTTTTTTTCCGGCATCAATTCAAATTCACTATTGAACCAATATTCGATCAACCCACCAGTTTTGGTACTAGCTAAGACTTGATAGTCTGAACCAATTTCTTTTCTTACTTCGTCGAACTCAGTGTGTTTAGTGAAATTATCAATCTTGTATTTAACAATTCTGTAGTCAAGTAGGTCGGTCACTTGTACAGGGATATTCTTTTCACTTATATATGACTTTTCCCATAAGATGTAACCATCCTCACTGTAAGCAGCAATTACCTTATTGCCTCCGTACACAAACTGAACTTCATAAGTTCCTACACCATCCTGTGCGAACAACGTCCACTGAGCTTCCTTACTCTTCTCATATCTAGAGTAATGCCAAGTTTGGATTTTCATATCTATGTCATTTTCCGTCATTGGAATGGCTTGTTGCGCATAGACAGCACCGCAAGCGAAAACGGTAATTAGGAGGCTAAGTAGCGAATTTTTCATGGTAGTTTCCCGATTGAGAAGATCACAATTTATGCCTTGCAGGCAGTGGATGAGCACTGTTCAACCTTCAACTGGCGAATAAGCCGTTGAATCGGAAGAATTTAGTTTAACTACAATGCGGAATCGCCAAGGAACTTATTGCTTTTGGATTTGCTCAGCCAGCGTTGCAAGGCCTTCTTCAAAGGTTACAGGTTCATATCCGAGTACTTTTCTAGATTTAGTCAAGTCAAAACCTGTCTTAGGTGGGCGCTTGGCCGTCTGAGTAAAAATTGAGCCGTCAACTTCTTCGATCAAACTGGAGTCCAGCGAAAAGAATTTGGCTGTAGCAATTGCCATGTTGTAAGGTGTCAACATATCCTTTCCAGAGATATTAAATACTCCTTCAGCCTCTTTTTCGGCGGCAAGCACACACCCTTTCGCAAGGTCCTCTGCAAGTGTTGGCATTCTCCACTGATCGTTTACGACTTTTATATGCTTATTATTCTCTAGGTTGTTTTTAACCCACAGGATGATATTGCTTCTGCTCATGTCATGAGCAATACCGTACACCAACATGGTACGAAGGATGGCAGCCCGGGCTCCGGAATCAGTAATAGCTTTTTCGGCAGCTAATTTACTTTCGCCATAATAGCTCACGGGATTAGGCTTATCCTCTTCATGATATGGGCCATTTTCCCCATCAAAAATAAAGTCAGTTGATAGATGAACAAGGAATATGTTGTGTTGCTTGCAATATGAAGCAAGAAGAGCTACTGCTGTTACATTCTGCTTCCAGCATTCTTCTTTTTCATTTTCACACTGATCTACTTGTGTCATGGCAGCAGTGTGAATTACCACGTTCGGCTGATGCAGAGAAAGAGTGTTTTTAATATTCTCTTCTATTGTTGCATCCATCTTTTCATAAAGGTAATTGCCGTCAGGGTTCCGGTTTGTTCCACGTCCTGTCGCGACGACGTCTATATCAGGGGCTATGGATAACTGCGCTAGAAGCTTTTGACCGAGGAGTCCGTTAGCTCCTGTGATTAATATTTTTCTCATTTTGTGGCTTTAGGATACTCGTATCCATATTTTTCTGTGATTTCTTTTTTTGACACTTTGATTACTTCCATGAAAAGGTACACAGGCTTGGCTGGGTTGTTCTGTCGATCCACGGGTACAGCAGCTATCTTATCAATCACATCCAGCCCTTCTACTATGCGGCCAAAAATGGTGTATTCACCATCCAAGTGAGGTGCGCCACCAAGCGTGGTATACGCTTCTAGGCGATCGGCTGCAACTTCTTTTTTCAAGTTGATGCCAAGTTCTGATTCTACTAAGTCTATGTATTCAAACGCGAGGGCTCTCATCTGCTCTTGGTCTTTCAGACGAGCCACTTCGACAAATCGTTGATAAATGGAATCGTACTCTTCCTGCTGTAGTAGTTGATTGATGCCAGTATTGAGCTGGTACTCATCGATGGTCATTTCTTGTACACTAAACTGCTTACCATCTACAATATAAAACTGACTGGGTGACGACTCTTTGTCAGGGTTCACATTATCAGGCTGACGAGCGGCTGCCAAAGTGCCTTTGGTATGCATAAACCCATCAGTAAACTCGGGAGGAATGGCCACACCCTCAAACGAACTTTCTTTTCGCTTAATATCGCCTCCTTGCACCATGAAGTTTTCCATGACTCTGTGCCAAGTAGTGCTGTCATATTTTCCTTCTTTAGCAAGCGTCAAAAAGTTTTCTTTGTGCAACGGGGTTTCATTGTAAAGGAGTGCTTTCATGTCGCCATATTCTGTGCGGATGATGACCATGTAGTCGTTTCTATCATCGCAACTATACATGACCATAGTTAGGAGCAGAAATACTATAAGCGTAAATTTTTTCATTCTTATCATTGATTATTTAAGGTTTTTCTAATGGCGGCAAGAATTCTATCTCCCCCCTTTGCTAGTATATCTTCACCCATTGTTCTTCCCAAAATCAAGGGGTTATCACTTGTTTTTTCTTCTTGCAGAACTTCTTTTCCGTCAAGACTTATAATTCCGGCTCGGAGGACATACTGGTTTGTCTCGGTCTTAACACAATGGCCAAATACAGGAATACTGCATCCGCCATTCATCGCTGCAAGGTATGATCGCTCTGCGATCAGACAACTTTCTGTGTCTTTGTCATTGATCTGTGCTCTGACTACTTGGCGGATCTCATCTGGTAACTGGCTATGACATTCGACCGCTAGACTGCCTTGTCCGACGGCCGGGATACAATCTTTCACCGGGAAGTGATGTCTTACAAGTGATTCGAACCCCATTCGATATACACCGGCGTAGGCAAGCATTAGAACCTCGCAGTCTCCAGCACGCATCTTTTTGATACGAGTTTGAAGGTTTCCGCGCATATCAACAATTTTGATTTGTGGATAGGAGTGCCGAAGATATGCTACTCGTCGTGTGGAGGAGGTTCCTATAGTCAGCTTGGCTGTGACATCGATCGCTTGATCACAAACGAGGACATCATTGACCCGCTCTCTCTCGCTAAACGCAAGGATTTCAAAACCATCTGGTAGTGACGATTGTAGATCTTTTGCACTGTGGACAGCAATGTCGGCTTCACCAGAAGCAAGCATTTGTTCTAACTCTTCTGTGAAGACGCCTTTACTTCCAATTTTTGACAGCTGTACATCGAGGATCTTATCTCCCTTAGTACTGATTGGAATCAGCTGAGTAGTCTGACCAGCTTGGTTTAGCCTTTGGGCGACGTGTTCTGCTTGCCAAAGTGCAAGCTTGCTGTTTCTTGTAACAATTTTGATCAAAGATGTATGCGTTTGTCCTGGCTTTTTTTGTTATGCTTCTGGTCGACAAAGGTCGATTATTTTGCCTTAATTTTTTTCCTGATCCTTTTTGAAATACATTTTCAGGCTGTTCGCCTGTATGAAATCCTCTAGGTTGCTTAATACAGCATTTAGCGGCAGTATATCTAGCATCATAAAGACCCACCATTAAGTTCAGCGTTGATAAGGGATACATCAACTAGAAACCTATTAGCAAGGAGCTTTCTTCCGATGAGGACAGTGTTCTTCATTTTACTTCTATTAGCCAAAGAAAATGAGGCGATATAGGTTTTGTTCTTCAAGGTGATCTTTGTTTTGATCACATAGCGATTTTCTTTTTGACCATTAGAGCTTTTGATCGCTTTTATCTTATAATTCTGAGTATGGTATCTTATCTCTGCTGATGCAGGATCACGATCCACACCCAATGCAAAAAAGAGAACGCCTTGCTTTTCTTTGATATTCACACAGTGTAATGAAGACGTGTAAGCTCCGGTGTCGATTTTAGCCCTCACATTATTAATGTCGAATTCAGGAAAACTTACAAGCTCGATAGATCCGATATTTTTTTTATGCAGCATGACTGGGGTGCTTTATTATTTGAGTCAAACGGATACTGCAAGCCATAAAACTTAATTGTGCATTAGCATTTCGTGCCAAGTGCATTAGTAGTTTGTTTAGCTCCTCGTAGACACCACTGATCGTATCCAGAGACTGGGTTTGAGAGAACTTACTGATAAAGACGTGTTCGCTGCCAGACAAGGTCATTAAGTCTTCCTGCGCTTTTGCTAGCAAAGCTTGCCTAAGCATCTCGTGTCCATATTGTAAAAAAATTCGTTGTTGTGATTTTGACTTGGCTTTGAATGCAGTAGCTAGCTCTAACAGCACATCGAATTGATTGGCGACGCAAGCCCGCATCCAACGTGCAAAATCATCAAGCTCATCATCTGTGACATGCTCGATTTCATTCAGTGCCTTTCTTAGGTTTCCACCACAAAACTTGGCGAGTCTTTCAGCCTGAGGTTGATCTATTTTCTTCTGCTCAACAAGATAAGAGATGATTTCATTTTCTGAGTAATCGGGTACGTGTACTAGCTGAGTCCTAGATAGGATAGTGGACAATAAGGCTTCGTAGTTGTAACTGACAAGAAAGTACAGTGTTTGTCCTGGAGGCTCTTCTAGCACCTTGAGGATAGCATTGGCAGCACTAGGGTGCATCATCTCCGGATACCAAATCACTATAACCTTGTATGATCCTTCAAAGGATTTCATACTGACGGTCCTTATGATATTTCTCGCCTCCTCTTTGCTGATCTGAACTTGTTTGTTTTCTGCGTCTAAATGGTGCACCCAGTCTTCAAGCGATTGATAAGGGTTTTCAGTCAGAAAAGATCTCCATAAAGACTGCGTAGCGGAGGCTTGTTTGTCCTGTCCATCTTTGCTGCCCGCGGCTTTGCTTGGAGCAGGCCTAAAAAAATGAACATCAGGGTGTATCAGCTTGTGAACTCTCTGGCAGCTACCGCAGGTGCCGCACCCATCAGTAGCTGACTTGTTTTCACAAAAAAGGAAAGAGATGTACGCTAAAACGAGAGGTAGGACAGCACTTCCCTCATGGCCGGCAAAGAGTTGGGCATGAGCGATGTGGTTTCGTTGATACGAACTAATTAAAGTTTGCTTGAGCTCATCAAGACCAGGGATATCAGCGAAGCGCATATTTTTTTACTTTTCCCAGTTTCTATAGGGTGCTGTTTGCTCGAAGATATCACTTAATATCTCCTGTTCGGTCTCAGTCAAAGATTTTCCTCTTCTCTGCATAACAAGCTTTGCCGTCTCAAAGACTTTTTTAATTTGATACGTCATAAAACCCTTATTACCTCCCCATGCAAAAGAGGGAATCAGGTTTCTAGGAAACCCTTCACCAAATATATTAGCGGAGACCCCGATAGTTGTGCCGGTATTAAACATAGTGTTGATGCCACACTTTGAATGATCACCCATGATTAACCCACAAAACTGAAGCCCCGAATCAACAAATGAATTGGCAGCGTAATCCCACATTTTTACTGAAGCGTAGTTATTCTTCAGATTGGAGTTGTTAGTGTCTGCACCAAGATTACACCATTCGCCAATGACTGAGTTGCCTAGGAACCCGTCATGCCCTTTGTTAGAATACCCAAGAATGACACAGTTGGTTATTTCGCCACCAACTTTACTATGCGGGCCGATCGTATTGTCTCCTCTCATTTTGCCCCCCGTGTTGACGACGCTGCCTTCGCACAAGGCAAATGGCCCTCGGATAATTGCTCCCTCCTCTATTTTCGCATTTTTGCCCAAGTAGATTGGACCATTTTCCGCGTTTAAGATCGCTGCTTTGACCGAAGCACCTTCCTCTAGGAAAATATCATTTCCATAAGTGATCGTATGATCGTCTAAAATCGGTTCTGATTCTCTGCCTGCTGTAAGTAAAGTGTAATCGGTCCTGATTTCCTGACCGTTTTTCGAAAAAATATCCCAGGTTCGTGAGATTCGGTCCACTTCAAAGTCTAGAGATATAGGCTCATAGACGTCTAGAGTTGACAGACGTCTATCATCGCATTTCGCAATCAGTAACTCGTCGTGCGAATAGATCGCTTGGCCTGGCAGGAGTTGTGAAATTTTTTCTATCAAAGCGGGGCTCGGAAGGATAGACCCGTGAATCAACAAATCCGGTTTGTCAGAAACCGCATACTTCGACTGCAAGTAATCGACGGTTTGTATAGCGGTATGGCAATTGAGCTGCTTTTCCCATTTTTCTCTGAGAGTGAGAATACCTACGCGAACTTCTCCAATAGCTCGTGTATAGGAAATGGGTAACATCGCCGTGTGATCTGACGGTTGTTCAAATAGTAGGACTGTCATCAGCCAAAAATAAAAAAGTCTTCAGCAAAGACTGAAGACTTTCTATAAATCCTGTTGATTATCTTATTTCTTTTTCTTGTACTTGGTGTTGAATTTCTCAACTCGACCAGCAGTATCCAAGAATATTTTCTTTCCTGTGTAGAACGGGTGTGAGGCAGAACTTACTTCAACTTTCACCAACGGATATTCATTTCCATCTTCCCAAGTGATTTTTTCACTTGTTTGCATGGTTGATTTCGTTAGAAACTTGAACTCACTTGTAGTATCTAAAAATACTACTTCTCTGTAATCTGGATGTATGTCTTTTTTCATCTTTTTCCTTCACTTTTATAAAAGGATTGCAAAGATAGAAATTAATTTATCATTGTAAAAGGGTCATTTTGAATAATTTAGCAAAGTGAGAGCCCTCGTTTCTTTGATTTTATTAATGATTGTCTGTCAGTCTATTGCTGCACAAGATCACGATTACTTGCCGCACTACGATAGATATCACTTGCTTGAGAAGGCATATTCCTTAACCGGAAGGGCACAAAAACAACCTTTTTTTTCCCAGATAAAGCCCTTAAGCCGCTTAAAGGCGGTCGAAATGCTGAAAGGTTCTCCAGGGGATAGCCTCTGGAAGCAGCAGTTATACAATGATGCTCCAGAGTATTCGAAAGTTCCTCAGCGGGACTCCGATCAGTCTTTCGGGTCGCATTTTTATCAATCTGAGGCGGATTTTTTTACGGTCCAAGAAGAAGGGTTTGACCTTCATATTAATCCCGTTTGGCAATTTGGTGTAGGAAATGACCCAGGAGTGTCCAACAGACTGTTTGTTAACAGCAGAGGATTCGACCTACGAGGCACTATCGATAAGCGAGTTAGCTTCTCTACGAGATTTATTGAAAATCAGGTCCAATATCCTGCATATGTCAAAGATGTGGCAGATAGTATAGGCCTGGTCCCTTACGAGGGCTTTTGGAAAGAATATAATGAAACGACTACTGATTTTTTTCGCGCGTTTGGCTATGTAGATGTAGGTGTTTCGAAGCACATCTCTGCTCAGTTGGGTTTTGGTAGACATTTTATCGGTAATGGTATTCGTTCGATGGTACTGTCTGATTTTGGCAACAGTTACCCCTACCTTAAGGTCAATACTCAGATTTGGAAAATCAGCTACACAAATATTTTCGCAGAACTGATTGCTGACGCATTTACATTCGATGGAGGTACATTGGGGGCATCTAGATACCCTAAAAAATATCTGGCAAGTCATACGCTGGAGATTGAAATCACACCGAATTTTCATTTTGGCTTATTTGAAACGGTTATCATGGGAAAGCCTGATTCTTTAGGCGGGAGCCGTTTTGAGTTTGCGTATCTGAATCCGATTATTTTTTATCGAGCCGTCGAGCAGCAGGATGGGAGCTTCGGAAATGCATTACTGGGGGCAACGTTTCGTTGGGATATCAAAAAGAAAATTAATATATATGGGCAGTTTTTGTTAGATGAATTGATCATTAGTGAGCTGAAGGCCGGTAATGACTGGTGGGGTAATAAGTATGGTTATCAAGTCGGGATGCAGGTTTTTGATTTGGGATTAGTTGGGTTAGACCTTAAAATCGAGCACAATGCTGCCCGACCTTATACCTATTCACATCAAGATGTCTATACAGCGTACACACACTACGATCAACCGTTGGCTCATCCACTCGGAGCTAACTTTAGAGAATGGCTCCTGCAGGTGTACTATCAACCCCATCCAAAATGGGAACTTCACTTGCACGGTGTACATGCAAAATATGGAGCGGACCAAAACGGCATTTATTTTGGTCAAAACCCTCACACCTCCTATAATCTGCGTCCCCAAGATTATGGACAGCAATTATTGCAGGGCAATACCGGGACATTGAACTTTGTGCAGTCACGGGTGAGTTACCAATGGCGTCATAACATATATGCGGATGCATACGCTATTATCCGACAAGAGTCATTTGAGACATCGCTCCCTGATCAAAATTCCACCATCTTTGGGGTCGGGTTTAGGATTAACATGCCTTACCGTAACTATCTCTTCTAGATGAAAACGTATCTAAGGATTCTTGCTTTCGTCAGGCCATCTGCCTGGCTGATTCCTCAGTATTTTGTGCTAATCACACTGCATACAGTATTTCGGATTGTCAATTTTGCCGCATTGATACCTGTTTTGAGGATTCTGTTTGATCAGGCAGAATCAGGCCGAGTAGTTACCAGCAGGCCGGAACTCTCCTTTTCTGATGATTATTTCATTGACACTTTCTACTACTACTTAGGTCATACAATAGAAACTGAAGGTAAGATTGCGGCCCTCTACCTAGTTGTGTACTTGTTAGTTGCCTCTGTCTTACTCGCTAATTTTTTCTTGTACTTCGCAACGATCCTACAAGCCAAAATCCGAGTTAATGCGATTACGGATATGCGCAAAGCTGTTTTCGATCATTTGAGCAGATTACATCTTGGTTTTTTCTCTGATCAAAGAAAAGGTGATATTATGTCAAGGATTACGACGGATATTCAGCAGGTAGAGATGACTGTGGTCAATACGATCAAAGTGATCTTAAAGGAGCCGATACTGATCATTGCCTATTTCATCACCTTATTCACTGTTTCGCCTCAGTTGACGATGTATACGGTGTTGTTGATTCCTATTTCCGGAGGGATCATTTCATACATCGCTCGTCGGCTAAAAAAGAGAGCCAGAAAATCTCAGCAAGCCATAGGACGAATGACCAGCATCGTCGAGGAAGCACTCGGTGCCATGCGGATCATCAAAGCATTTAGTGCCCAGAAGTACATAGCGGGTAAATTCAACAAAGAAGTAGATGTCTACGGGCGACAAAATTTCAAAATTGCTGTAGGAAGCAATCTTGTCAGCCCTCTTTCAGAGTTTTTAGGCGTTGGCTTTATCTCTGTCATCTTGTTACTAGGAGGGCAAATGATTCTATCCGAAACTTCTTCGTTAGATGCAGCCAGTTTTTTGTTTTTTCTGATCGTCTTCTCTCAGGTATTGACTCCGGCCAAGTCGATGTCTAATGCCTTCAGTAATATTCAGAAAGGAATTGCTTCTGGTGAGAGGGTATTCGAGCTAACAGATGCGGAGATCGCGATCAAAGATCGTGAGAACGCAGAGTCAATTGCTCAGTTGAAAGAGGGTGTATCGTTCAAGAATGTTTCCTTTGCTTACGAGGAAAAGCAGATCCTCAAAAACTTAAACTTCTCTGTGCCCAAAGGAAAAGTGATTGCTTTAGTAGGTCCTTCAGGGGGAGGGAAGTCAACGATAGCCAGTTTACTGCCTAGGTTTTTTGATGTATCAGCGGGTGAAATCCAACTGGATGGGAAAGATCTTCGTGCATATAAACTGGCAGACCTTAGGGGGTTGATGGGTGTTGTGACCCAGGAGTCTATTCTTTTTAATGACACCATTTTTAAAAATATATCGTTTGGTAAGCAGTCCGCAAGTCTTGAGGAGGTTGTGGCGGCGGCGAAGCTCGCCAATGCACATGAATTCATCGAAAAGCTTGATGGGGGTTATGAAGCAGTGGTTGGAGATCAGGGCATGAAATTGAGTGGAGGCCAACGTCAGCGGATTAGTATAGCGCGAGCTTTGCTTAAAAACCCGCCATTGTTGATACTTGATGAAGCTACGTCAGCACTAGACTCAGAGTCTGAGAAATTAGTACAAGAAGCGATTTATACTCTGATGAAAAATCGAACATCAGTCGTGATTGCACATCGATTGAGTACGATTCAGCATGCTGATGAGATCATTGTCGTACAAGATGGAGAAATATTAGAACAAGGCAACCATGAGGAGTTACTGGCAAAAGAGGGGCTGTACAATAAACTTATAAGGATGCAGTCCTTGTAGATGTCATGCGGCAAAACCAAGAGAGCAGTTTTATTTCTTGGTGATTTTGTAGACATTAGTCACCAAGAACCGGAGCGAATGAAGAAATTCAAACAAACTTTTTACCCTATCTATCTTATTGTCATCGTCTTGGTGCTTGTGATAGCCTTTAATATTTATGAAGCATTAGAGCTTTTCAAAACATGGGGTTGGTTTAGATATTTTTCTGACTTGCCTTATATGGGCCGTGATCTGATGGTTTTTTTGTGTTTGCTGATGGGGGTTGAGCTAATTGCAGAGAACTTTCACTTGGCTAACCTGCGGGCCAAAAATGGAGAGCTAGAACAAAAAGTAATTGACCTTAAGGCTAAGTTATATGACAAGTCTCAAGGAGAAGAAATCGAACCCGAGGAAGAAGAAGAACCTGAAGAAGAAGATGAGTCAGATACCTGATTTACCAGCATTGATTAAGTCCGAATTGCTAGAAGCACAGCAGGTCCTGGACAATTTTCTAAATGATGACTCCCACATTTCTGCGATTCATCAAGCAGCACTCAGTATGAGCAATGCTATTGAAACAGGAGGCAAAATTTTCTCCTGTGGAAACGGGGGCTCTCATTGTGATGCAATGCACTTTGCCGAGGAACTGTCAGGCAGGTATCGTGAAAACAGAAGGGCATTGCCAGCTATTGCCATATCTGATACGTCACATATTTCATGTGTTGCTAATGATTTTGGTTACGAATTTGTTTTCTCTCGCTATCTCGAAGGGTTGGGTAAACGGGGCGATGTACTGCTGGCTATTTCTACAAGTGGCAATTCACCGAATATTATCAAAGCAATAGAGACCGCAAAGGAGCTGGGGATAGTCACTATCCTTTTGTCAGGTAAAGATGGCGGACAACTAAAAGGAGTGGCTGATCATGAGCTAATTGTTCCTCATTTTGGCTTTGCAGACAGGATACAAGAGGTGCATATAAAAATAATTCATATCTTCATACTTTTGATCGAGCAACAGCTCACGAATCAAAAGTAGATGCTAGCAAAAACATACGGAAGTGCAGTTTACGGGGTGGACGCTTTTACGATTACTATTGAAGTAAATGTAGGCCAAGGCACCAAGTTTTTTATGGTAGGGTTACCAGACTCTGCTGTCAAAGAAAGTGAGCAAAGAGTCGAGTCTGCCATCAAGCACATTGGGTTTAGAATGCCTCGCCAGAAGGTTGTCGTCAACCTTGCTCCAGCAGACATAAAGAAAGAAGGCTCTTCGTATGATTTACCCATTGCTTTGGGAATCCTAGCCGCATCAGAGCAATTGCATACTGAAACGCTTGAGCAATATCTAATCATGGGTGAGCTGGCGCTGGATGGTATGCTTAGACCTATCAAAGGAGCCTTGCCGATTGCGATAGAGGCACGTAAGAAAGGCTTCAAAGGCTTTATATTACCAAAAGAGAATGCCTCTGAAGCAGCAATCGTGGATCAGCTAGAAGTGATCGGCGTCGAAAACTTGCAAGAAGCGATAGGTCATTTGGACGGAAGTGCACCGCTCGATCCTGTCACGTATGATACTCGGGATATTTTTGAATATACCCACAATCTGTATGATGTAGACTTTGCGGATGTCCAAGGACAAGAAAACATCAAGCGTGCGATGGAAATCGCAGCAGCAGGGGGACATAATGTGATCATGATAGGTCCTCCGGGTGCGGGTAAGACCATGTTAGCAAAGCGATTGTCCTCTATCCTACCTCCATTGTCACTACGTGAGGCGTTGGAGACGACCAAGATCCACTCCGTGGCGGGTAAGCTGGGGTTAGATGCTGCTTTGATTTCGACGCGACCATTTCGGTCACCACATCATACGATTTCTGATGTGGCGCTAGTCGGTGGAGGAGGGATTCCTCAGCCGGGCGAGATTTCATTGGCCAATAATGGCGTGCTGTTTCTAGACGAATTACCAGAGTTTAAGCGTAGCGTCCTAGAGGTAATGCGACAGCCGCTAGAAGAACGACAAGTCACCATATCCAGAGCGAAGGTCTCGATCGATTATCCTGCGAACTTCATGTTGATTGCCAGTATGAATCCCTGCCCATGTGGGTATTTTAATCATCCTGATAAGGAATGCGTTTGTGCACCGGGTGTGGTACAGCGCTACCTCAACAAAGTGAGCGGACCATTATTAGATCGAATTGACCTGCATGTAGAGGTTACGCCGGTGTCTTTTGAAGAGATGACAGGTCAGCGAAAATCAGAGTCTAGTGAAAGTATTCGAGCACGAGTTGTCAAGGCCAGAGACATTCAGCGACTACGATTTGAAGCTGTGGCGGGTGTACATAACAATGCCATGATGGCATCCCAGCAGGTCAAGGAGGTTTGTAAGATTAATTCAGCGGGCAACATTTTGCTGAAGACCGCCATGGAAAAGTTGGGTTTGTCAGCTAGAGCATATGATAGAATCTTGAAAGTGTCTCGAACCATCGCAGATCTTGCAGGCAAGGAGGAAATTGCCATTGAGCATTTGGCTGAAGCCATCCAGTATCGAAGCCTCGACAGAGAAGGATGGGCCGCATAGCCGGGCGTGTAGGTCGGACCGCGTAAGCTGAGCCGCGTTGCAAAGAGCACAGTTGCAAGAAATAATTGCTAGGCGGTAAGCGTTGCACCAGCTCTAAAATATTATGCCTCTGCATTTTTGTTCTAGTATCTGATCCATATGGTTACACTTCAAGAACCACTACCATGAAATACCTATTTTCAACCCTATTTGCTTGTTTTGCCGTCGTTCAAGTCAATGCTCAGGAAGTAAACATTGTCAAAGTTCTTGATGAACTACGCGTTCGGTGGGATGTGACCGCCAATACATTAAGTGCGTAAGAGGGACTTGAAGAGTATTGCACTAATAGTTTCTTTAGAATGAGTACTGTTGAACTACTTAAAGACATCCATCACTACGATACTTCGCTTTACCAGATTGTGAAAGAAAAATTTAACACTAAAAAGGACAAAGAAGGGAAAGCCACATTAGAAGATATTGAAGCGCTTGAGTCAGATTTTAGGACACAGAGTTTTCAGCAATTTCTAAGACAAGTGTGCAAAGGCTATAATGCAGCGGAACAAAACCGAGCATTTGGTGAATACGAAGATGATAAGCTGCAGGTCGCTGAGGAATTGGAATCTTATGTATCTGCTATTGCCGAGCTGATAGACGTAATCGATGAGCATGCCCACCACCTCAAGGGGTTGTGACAGGCAATTCGACATATAGTTGTTCTAAATCGCTTGATTTTTTACTATTCTGACAGCATAGGGTAACCCTTTTGGGGGACTTCCGTCTAAAGTGAGTGTTTGCAAATTGAATAAGGCAAAACACTCTTCTGCTTAATAGGTTACACTCCTTATGAAAAAGGTATTTCTGACAACAATGGCTTCATTGTTGTTTTTTTTGGCGCAAGCCCAGAGTCAATTTACACTTAGCGGGTACTTGACGGATGCATCCAATGGCGAAAGCTTGATTGGCGCAACGGTCTACATCGACGAAATCAAAGGAGGTACAGTCTCCAATGTCTATGGATATTATGCTATCACACTACCGGCAGGATCGTATAATATCCGCTATCAATACATCGGATATGAAGACAAGTTGCAGCAGGTCAATCTAACCGAAGACTCGAAAGTAAACGTGGAGTTTGCAGCTCAAGACCAAGAGCTCGAGGCAGTAGTCGTGACGGCAGAAGCTGAGGACATGAATGTCAGCAGCATTGAGATGAGTACAGTCGAGCTAGACGTGAAGACGATTTCGAAATTGCCTGCATTTGCAGGAGAAGTAGATATAATCAAAAGTATTCAACTTCTTCCCGGTGTCAGTACGGTAGGCGAAGGCGCATCTGGGTTCAATGTGCGTGGAGGAGGCGTGGGCCAGAACTTAGTCTTGCTCGATGAAGCACCTGTTTATCAAAGCTCGCATCTTTTCGGGTTCTTTTCGGTTTTTAACCCTGATGCTGTAAAAGATGTCAAGCTGTACAAAGGAGGTATTCCTGCGCAATATGGAGGGCGTTTGTCCTCAGTGCTAGATATTAGAATGAAAGAAGGAAATAAAAAGGAACTGGACGTCTCAGGAGGGATTGGTACCATTTTTAGCCGCTTAGCGGTTGAGGGACCGCTGGTCAAGGATAAGGCTTCCTTCATTGTCGCGGGTCGTCGATCTTATATCGACGTGTTGGCAAGACCGTTCACTGATATTTTGGACGGTGGAGCGGGCTTATTTTTCTATGACCTTACGGCAAAAGCAAACGTTGATATCAATGATCGTAACAGAGTATTTGTATCGGGATATTTCGGGAGGGATGTATTCAATTTTGACCAAACACAAGGTTTTAGCTGGGGAAATCAGACAGGAACGGTCAGGTGGAACCATCTTTTTAACGATCGCTTTTTTGCCAATTTTACTGGCTTCTACAGTAATTACGATTACGGCTTCTCGTTTGGAGAAAACGAGCTGGATAAGTTTGAGTGGACTTCGCAGATTAAGACCTATAATTTTAAACCACAGTTTACATACTTTCTGAGCCCAAAAAATGAGGTAAGTTTTGGTGGAGAAGCATTGTTCTACAACTTTGAGCCTGCGCAAGCAATCGCCGTTTCCTTGGGGGACGTAACAGACATCAGCTTGGATGATCGTCAAGCATTGGAAGCCTCGCTTTACCTCAGCAATGACCAGAAAATTACGGGAAAGCTATCCGTACAATACGGATTACGTTGGTCTTATTTCAACTACCTAGGGCCTGGGCGAGCCTATGAATTTGGTGAAGCAGTTGCTGGTGAACGCAGGCCTGTCCAAAGCATCCAGCAGTTTGAAGCAGGTGAGTCAATTGCTAGTTTTAACAATTTAGAACCGCGATTTGCGGTCAATTTTCAGCTCAATCCGGTCTCGTCAATCAAGGCAAGTTATAACCGGATGAATCAATACATCCACCTCATTTCCAATACAGTTGCTTCTACACCGATCGACGTGTGGCAACCAAGCACTAACAATCTGGACCCGCAGCAAGGTGACCAAGTAGCATTAGGCTACTTCCGAAACTTTAAGCAAAACATGTTTGAGACGAGCGCTGAGGTGTATTACAAGTGGACGAAGAACCAGGTTGATTATATCGACGGAGCAGATATCCTTATCAATGATTTTCTAGAGGGGGACCTACTGAGTGGGATTGGTCGAGCATATGGCATTGAACTTTATCTGAAGAAAAACAAAGGACGATTTACGGGCTGGGGTAGCTACACGTTAGGTAAAACAGAGACGTTGGTGGATGGGATCAATTATGGTTCTAATCTCACGACCCGAGAAGGAGGTTGGTACCCGACACGGTTCGATCAACGACATAATTTCAAATTAGTGGGTAATTACCAAATCAACTCTCGCTCCTCACTTGGGGCAACGTTCACTTATATTTCTGGAACACCGACCACTTTCCCGACGGACCGATTCAGTTTTCAAGGCTTCGTGATCCCTGTTCTGGATAACTTGAGAAATAATGTTCGGATTCCGGATTATCACCGACTTGATTTTGCCTACACCTTGGAAAACATATGGTTGGGTAAAAAGAACACAAAGAATGAGGATAGCCTGGTCATTTCGATTTTCAATGCATACGCAAGAGAGAACCCTTTCTCTATCTACTTTTCTCAAGGCAGTGACCGACTGGATCCAAATCAACCTGTGCAGACGTCCGGAACGCAGTTAGCCATACTGGGGACCATCCTGCCTTCTGTTGCTTATAACTTCAAATTTTGATCATCATGAAAAATCTCATCATTATATTAATTGCGGTTTTTCTTATTTCATGTGAAAAGGATATTTTTCCAGACCTTGGAACGTCTTTTGAGGCTGTTTCTGTGGAAGCTATGTTGACAGATCAGGGGACTACTCAGACTATTCTAGTGACAAGGACACAACCCTATTTTCAGAATGAATTTCCTGAGAAAATATCAGGAGCTCAGGTTTTTGTGATAGACGAAGACAGTACCGTGTTTTCTTTCGTCGAAGACGAGGTAGGATATACTTGGACGAGCCCTGATGGCAATCCATTTGGACAGGTTGGCAAGAGTTACTTTTTAGTTGTCGAGGTGGATGGAGCGCGCTTCGTATCCTTTTCACAAATGGGGCCGGCACCAGAGATTGATTCCATCGGTTGGGAGTTTGAAGAAAAAAACAGCTTTATCGTGGAAGACTATTACCTCGCTCAGTTTTATGCGTCAGATTTTGAAGGACCGGGAGATGCCTACTGGATCAAAGCGTATAAAAATGGACAGTATCTGAATCAGCCCTCTGAGATTACTTTGGCATTTGATGCAGGGTTTGGACAAGCTGGGAATGTAGATGGGGTGGCATTTATACAGCCGATTCGGCAGGGAATCAATCCTTTCGATGTCAATGAAGATAATCTACTGCTTCCACCCTATCTCATTGGTGATTCAGTACATGTTGAGATCTATTCAATTTCTCCGGAGATGTTTTTCTTCCTGCTGCAAGTTCAAACGCAGATTAATCGAACGGGTGGTTTTGGAGAGTTGTTTGCCCCTCCGATCGCCAATGTGCCTACCAATATTATAAATGAGGACGAAAACGATAGCGAACAAGTCGTTGGGTTCTTTAATGTGTCTGCGGTTACCTCTTTGGGTCAAGTACTGACGGAAGAGCTAGCGGAGGAGGCGCGTCAAAAATTTGATGAAGGACTTTAAGTCCTTCTAATCCCTCTGACCATTTCTTTTTTGCCCATTGCTCCGGGCAATGTTTGTACATCAAAGCCGACTGAGGCGAGGTCTCTTTTAAATTGACCTTGCGCACAGTAGGTAGTCAAGATCCCTCCCTTGTTTAAGAGACCGTAGCATGTCGCAAGATTGTCTGTCGACCATACTTCGGGCTGCTTCGAAGGGGCAAATGCATCAAAATAGATCAAGTCAAACTTTTTACTTGTTTTATAGTCTTCGAACTTTTCCTGTCTTTTTTCTAATGAAAAAAACGCATGAATCTGTACCGCAGATCCCCATGGGCAAGCATGAATCTCGTTGAGGACGGTCTGACCTGGTAGGTCTTGGCCAAAGCGTAGTTGACCAATTACTTCTTGAGGAATCGGAAACGGCTCAAGCGATGTGGCGGTAATTGGCTGTTGATGAAAGGTTGCATAGTTTGCGGTTAGCCACATATTAAGACCTGTTCCTAAACCGACCTCTAGCACTGAGATGCTTTCCAGACCTGGATGTTCATCATGGAAAGAGGATAATCCACACTCAATAAATACTTTCTTTGACTCACCTAGTGCGCCACGAAAAGAATGGTACGTCTCGTTCATATCCTCACGTAGCAAGGACGTAGAGCCATCTTCAGTCTGTATTACTTTGACAGAGATGTCTCTCAAGACGTATAGATTAAGGCGACCGCATGCGCGGCAATTCCTTCTTCTTTACCGACAAAACCAAGATGTTCAGTCGTTGTGGCCTTAACCGATACATCGTCTGTAGGTATGCCCATTCGTTTAGCTAGGACTTCTTTCATTTCTTCTATATGTGGCATCAATTTCGGCAACTGAAGACAGACCGTCGCATCGACATTCCCAATGGAATAGCCTTTATCAGAGAGTAAGGAGACGACATTCTCTAGTAGGATTTTACTGTCTATTCCCTTATACTTTGGGTCTTTGTCAGAAAAGTGAAAACCTATATCTCGGAGGTTGGCTGCTCCAAGTAACGCATCACAGATGACATGGATCAACACGTCTGCGTCTGAATGTCCGACTGCACCTTTTACATAAGGAACAAGGATGCCTCCGATCCATAATTCTTCTCCAGTGGCTAGCTGATGGACGTCATACCCGTACCCTACTCTGATGTTTGGTTTCATATTCCTATTGATTTGTACTATTGACTACTCTTATAGTATAAAGTTGTTTCATTTTCTTCTCGCAAAGTATGGTGAAGCTGCATCAGCATATCCTCCTCCTTCACATGGGACATGGCTTCGGTTTCTTGATTGACAAGATCTGTATTACCCAGCAGGGTACTGTATGCGAGGTTCATTGCTCGGTTCAGTAATTCTGCCTCTCCAAAAACAAGAGACGACAAGGCTAGATTTTTTACCTTAGGCAATGCCTCCGAGATCATTTTCTGATCGATCTGTTTTAATAGCGTATCAATAGCAGCGTCTACTTTTTCTAGTGATTGATCAGGGCTTAGTTGACCGGAAATCACAAACAGACCGGGGTCTACGGTACCAGTTACATAGGCGTTTATGCTGGTGAATAGAGATGAGTCTTTGACAAGTTTCTGATGGAGTAAAGAGGATTTGCCGCGACCCATCAAATCACTGAGAAGATCAGTTGCATAATATTTTGGATCCCTTCTACCCTCCATGTGATAGCATTTGTAAATCATATTAGCAGGAACTTTGGCTTCTTGCTCTATAAATTTCCGTCCATTTTGTGGAGCCTCCATAATTGGCTCCCTTTGCTTTTGGTCTGACGCAGCAACTGAACCAAACCACTTCTCACAGAGTGCTTTTGCTTTTGAAACGGTGATATCGCCTGCAATGACAAGTATTGCATTGCTCGGGTGATATGAGCGTTTTGCAAAATCCCGGACATCATCCATGGTTATCTTCTCCACATGGTTGATCTCCTTTCCGATCGTGGGCCACATGTAGGCATGCGACTCGTAAGCAACAGGGCTGATCAGATGCCAAGCATCTCCATAGGGCTGGTTAAGATATCGTTGCTTGAATTCTTCAACGACGACATTTTTTTGCACATCCAAGACTTTCTGATCGTAGGAAAGGCTCAGCATTCGATCTGACTCCAGCCAAAAAGCAGTTTCTACATTGTTGGAGGGCACGGTTGTGTAGTAGTTGGTAATATCAGTGCTGGTAAAGGCATTGTTGTCACCGCCCACTGCTTGCAATGGTTCGTCGAAAGCGGGTATATTCTTAGATCCCCCAAACATGAGGTGTTCAAATAAGTGAGCAAACCCTGTTTTATCCGGGTCTTCATTTCTAGAACCAACTTTATATAAAATATTGAGACAAACGACAGAGGTAGATCGATCACTATGGACTACTACTTCTAAGCCGTTACTTAATTTGAAATTTTCGAAAGAAATCATAAGATTGTTCAAAATTAAACGGTTGCGACAAGAGCTCACTTGATTCAAAGAATTATTACCAACAGGTAATTAATTGATCGTAATGATCAAAAAGACTAAGCAGTTCGCTAATATCGCATGTATTAACAGATTCCCTTACACTTCGTGAGCAACATTGTTTCAAAAACCACCCCAATGATCTTCGACCGGAAAGGACGGTCCGATGATCAGCTCTTAGATATTTACCAACACTTGGTAACACCTCGCTTGATTGAGGAGAAAATGCTCATTCTTCTACGACAGGGCAAAATCAGCAAATGGTTTTCCGGTATCGGCCAGGAAGCGATCTCAGTAGGGGCAACATTGTGCCTAGATCAGCAAGAATATATACTTCCGATGCATAGAAATCTGGGTGTCTTCACATCTAGAGGAGTTCCATTGGAACGTTTATTTGAGCAGTTTCAAGGCAAGGCCAATGGGTTCACTAAAGGCAGAGACAGGTCTTTTCATTTTGGCACCCAGGACTACAATATTGTAGGCATGATATCGCATTTGGGTCCGCAGCTTGGGATTGCTGACGGGATTTCTTTAGCTAGTAAGCTACGCAAGGAAGAGAGGGCTACCCTAGTGTTCACCGGAGATGGAGGCTCAAGCCAAGGAGATTTTCATGAGGCATTAAACGTGGCTGCTGTTTGGAACCTACCGGTGATTTTTGTCATTGAAAATAATGGATACGGACTATCTACACCTAGCAGCGAACAATTCAAATTTGATTCTTTTGTCGTCAAAGGACCTGCTTACGGTATGCCTGCATATAGTGTGGAAGGCAATAATATATTGGCCGTGATGAATCAACTTGAGGACATAGCTGCAGATATTCGGAAAAATCCACATCCTGTCATCTTCGAAGCGAGGACTTTCCGGATGCGAGGGCACGAAGAAGCCTCTGGGACAAAATATGTGCCTAAGGAGGTAATGGACTACTGGGCCGGAAAGGATCCGGTTAAGTGCTACGAGGCTTATCTAGTGAGCGAAGGGATCAGCGAAAGACAGCTGGAAGAAATCTCCAAGTCAATCAAAAGCGATATCAATGGAGCGGTAAAGTCGGCCTTTGCAGCAGAAGTGATCTCTAGCGAGCCGGAAGTTGAGCGAGCGGACATGTATTTTCCTTTTGTTCAAGAGGTAAAAAAGCCAGCACAAACTACATCGGAGATACGTTTTGTAGATGCTATTTCTCAAGGGCTAAACGAAGCGATGAGATTGTATCCGGAGTTAGTTCTGATGGGACAAGATATTGCGGATTATGGAGGGGTTTTCAAGATTACGGAGGGTTTTTTAGAGGAGTTTGGCAAAGAGCGCGTAAGAAATACGCCACTTTGCGAATCTGCAATTGTAGGAGCAACACTTGGTCTAAGTATCAAAGGGATTAAGTCTGTGATGGAAATGCAATTTGCGGATTTTGTCACATGCGGATTTAATCAAATAATAAATAATCTTGCAAAGATCCACTACCGTTGGGGTCAGGCAGCGGATGTCGTCATACGGATGCCAACAGGTGCTGGTGTAGGTGCAGGACCTTTTCATTCTCAATCGAACGAAGCTTGGTTTTTTCATACGCCAGGTCTAAAGATTGTTTATCCATCTAATCCAGAAGAAGCAAAAGGGCTGCTATTGGCAGCCATCGAAGATCCAAACCCCTATTTGTTTTTTGAGCACAAGTATTTATATAGATCACTTTCTGGGGAGGTGCCAGAGGGGTATTATACGACAGAGGTCGGCAAGGCCCGCATTGTCAAAGAAGGGACAAAAGCTACGATCGTAACGTACGGGATGGGGGTACATTGGGCAAAGCAGCTTTGTGAACAAGAGATTTTTGAAGAGGTGGAAATTATTGATCTGCGGACTTTACTTCCATGGGATAGAGATACTATTCAATCATCGGTTCAAAAGACAAACCGAGTCCTAATTCTGCATGAGGACACCATGACCGGAGGCGTGGGTGCTGAAATAGGTGCTTGGATCAGTGAAAACTGCTTTGAGGCACTGGATGCGCCGGTCAAACGTGTCGCCAGTCTGGATACAGCAGTTCCTTTTGCGGCGGCTTTGGAGCGCAATTTTTTGCCTGTGCAGCGTTTAGAAGATAGCTTACGCAGCTTATTGTCTTATTAACTCAGCTACAGTTGGGTATTCGGCGATAATTGCAAATCTTTGAGTAAAGTACAGGCTCTTGCGGCAAACCCAACAAATCTTTTTTATCACTATTTGCCTTCTGCTGCTGTCATCAGCAGGGTTGCATGCGCAGCTCATTACAGATAGTGAGGCGAGGCTCAAGACAGTTTCAAAAAAGAGGGAAGGATTTTTTCAGCAGAAGCGCCAGAGAAGGCGAAATGTGGCGATTAGTCAAAAACCCGTTTTTGAAAATAATGCAGCCCCTCGTTACTCATCACCGGTCAGTTTTCGCACAGGGAAATTAAGATCAAGTACTCCAAGATACTCAAAAGGAGTACAGTCAAGTGGGATAAGCCTATTTCGAAGCAATCGATCTAGAAATCAGTTTTCGTCAGGAGGCTCACCTTATGTAGCACGGAATAGCGAGGTTCAGCCACGATACTCTCAGCCTACTTCTGGTGTTTTCGCCTTTTCAAAGCCCATTCGATATTCTGAGGGCTCGCCTTTTAGTGCTAAGGATAATAGAGTATCCCCGCGTTACTCTCATCCCAACCAAAAAGGAGCTCTGGCCTTAGCAAAACCCCCGAGGTATTCTGCTGGCTCTCCTTTTCGTCCAGGGGATCATAAAGTAAAACCAAGATATACACAGGGGAGTAAAGAGGATGTAATCTTTCTGAGCAAAGCGCCACGCTATTCTACAGGAATGCCTTTCCAAGGCAAAGACTTCAAGGTTACGACTAGGTATGGCAAGCCAGTAACGGACGGTATCGTCACCCTAAAACGAGCGCCACGCTATTCTACAGGAATGCCTTTCCAAGGAAAAGACTTCAAGGTGACTACTAGGTATAGCAAGCCAGTATCGGCCGGTATCATTACTTTAAAACGAGCGCCACGCTATTCTACAGGGATGCCCTTCCAGGGAAAAGACTTCAAAGTAGATACAAAATATGGGAAGCCGGTCAATTCAGGGGTTGTCAAACTGAAGAAAGCACCGCGGTACAGTGAAGAGGTGGTCTATCCAAAATGGATTGTCAATGTCAAGCCTCGATATAGCCCCGAGCCACCTTTTGCAGATCAGCGTTATAACATATCTCCTAGGTATACGATCAACAAGGACTATAGCCTAAAGAGGTATTGGCAGACGAGAGGTATCTCTTACTGGGGCACTATTTCTTCGTTTAAGGGCCCAGTGTATATAGATCGAGACAAAAAGAGAGATTATCACCCGAGCGCAGGTTACATCAATTCTCAAAAGCACGGCTTGGCTTTGTCTCGAAATATATCTAGAAAGTGGAGTATCACCTGGAACCGGTGGAATGGGAACAATGTCCAGCCAAAGGCTGTTACTCAAAGAACCGTAAAGCCTAAATACGACCGCAAGGAGCGGGAAATCTGGAATAACTGATGAACTGGAACACACTTACTACCATCGACGAGCTCGATGAAGCAATAAAAGTATCTGACAAACAACCGGTATTGATTTTCAAGCATAGCACACGCTGCTCGATCAGTTCTGCTGCTCTTGACCGCTTGCAGCGAAAATGGGAAGGTCAGGACCTGTCAACCGTAGCTCCTTATTATCTTGACCTCATCGCTTACCGCGAAATATCTAATGAGATCACACAAAAGCTGGGTATCTATCATCAGTCCCCGCAAGCATTGCTAATAAAAGAGGGAAAGGTGATTTATGAAGAGTCTCACTTTTCTATCTCTTGTGAAGAGATCGCTTCTGCTGCAGTAGCGTCTTCGTAGTCAAAAATTAAATGTGATTTCTTGCGTTATATCTGGGTGAAGGCTGAGAGCAACTGGGCAAGTCAAGGCTTTTTGTTTTAGCAATTCAATCTGCTCAGCAGAGGCCGTTGGATTGGGCCATTGTACAGAAATGCGGAGTTTGGCAATGCGCCGAGGAGGAGGCGACATTAGTTTTTGAGTATCAGTGCTAAGCCCATCAAGAGATATGCTCATTTTATTCGCTTCTATTCCCATAATGGTCATTAAACAACTCGCCAAAGCACCCGCTACAAGGTCTGTTGGAGAAAAAGCTTCACCCTTACCGTGGTTATCGACGGGCGCATCTGTGATGATTTTTAGTCCTGAGGCAATGTGTGTTGCTTCTGTCCTAAGTTCTCCTTGATATGTGGATTTGATATGCATACTCAAACTTTTGTTTTTACTTTACTGTTGAAAGACTACAAATACGCAATATGCACATGAAGAATTGTTTCTTTCTTGTTTTTGCTTTTTTCTCATACACATATGCGCATGGACAGATCTATGAGGACTACGAGTATAAGAAAGAATATTTATGGGGCGTCAATAAAAATACAAATGGAGGCTTAATAGGAGGGGTTTTTCTAAGGCACAGCAGAAGTCTTGGTGACGGTTTATTTACAACCTACGGGATAGAGTTGATGAACGTCAAGCATCCAAAAGAGCAACGATATACTTCTACGCAGACAGGATCGCCTTTTGTGTGGGGTAAGTCAAATTACTTATTTACCATCAGAGGCCAATACGGACGAGAAAAGTTGCTTTTCAGAAAAGCGTCCCAACAAGGAGTACAGATTAGTGCCGGAGTGGCTGGGGGCTTGAGCATTGGGTTAGAGGCACCTTATTTAATTACGACTCAGGGAGCTGCTAACTATGTACAGTTTGACCCAGACTTATATCCGAACATCGGTGCGATTCAGGGGTCTGGACAAGTCCTACAAAGCATAGGGAATTCTTCCATTGTACCGGGGCTAAATAGCAAAGCATATATTTCTTTTGAGTTTGGGGCCTTCCGTAACAATGTTGCAGGGGTAGAGTTGGGAGCTTCCGCTGAGGCCTTTGTCAGGGAAATAGTCCTTATACCGACGCTGGAAAACAGAGCTTTTTTTCCAGCCTTCTTTTTTACTTTTTTTTGGGGAACAAGAAGATAGATCGATCAGTTTTGGTAGTCTGATTAGCACCCCTTTATTTTGCAAGCAATTTACTTAAGATTATGATTGAGTTACCAGTAGTAGAACCACAGAAAAAAAGAGTTAAACCAGATTGGTTGCGTGTTAAGCTGCCTGTAGGTAAGGAGTATGCCAAGGTCAGGAAAATCGTAGATGAGAATAAGCTGCATACTATCTGTGAGAGTGGAAACTGTCCCAATATGGGGGAGTGCTGGGGAGCCGGCACAGCTACTTTCATGATTCTTGGAAATGTGTGTACTAGGTCTTGTACCTTTTGTGCGGTAGCGACAGGTCGTCCACCCGAGTACGATGAAGAGGAACCTAAAAGGGTCGCTGAAGCCATAGCTAAAATGGGGGTGAAGCATGCGGTACTAACCTCTGTAAACCGAGACGAATTGAAAGATAGAGGCGCTGAGATTTGGTATCAGACGGTTGTACAAGTAAAGGAACTAAGCCCAACCACAACAATAGAGACGTTGATTCCGGATGTGAAAGGAAATTGGGATGCCTTGTATCGTATGATAGATGGTGGTCAGGAAGTCGTTTCTCATAACATGGAGACAATCGAGCGGCTTTATCGATCCGTTAGACCTCAAGCAAGATATGCAAGAAGCTTAGAGCAAATAAAATTAACAAAGGCCGAGGGAAAACGGACCAAATCTGGAATAATGCTTGGACTGGGAGAAAAACCAGAGGAGATATACAAGGCGATAGATGATTTAGTGGAAAATGGACTAGATATCTTGACGCTTGGACAATACTTGCAGCCGACAAGAAGACATATCGAGGTTGCCGAGTTTATTCACCCTGACCAATTTGAAAAGTACAAAGAAGAAGGGCTTAACAGAGGGCTAAAATATGTTGAGTCTGGTCCGCTGGTCCGTTCATCTTATCATGCTGAGCGGCATGTCAATGTGCCGATCTAAAGAGAGGGAAAACCAAGAGAAACTTTGCTGTAAATGCATAAAAAAAGGCTCACTGCATTTGCGATGAGCCTTTTTACTTTTATAAGTTCTACACTTACATCGTGTAACCGTTTCTGATACTTTCTACAGCAGCAGTAAGGTTAATAAGCATATCTTTTGTTAGGACAAGATCCCCTGTATTTTCGCTGATTGCTGTAGATACTTCAGCAAGATCAGTTTCATAGACTTCTTTAATTTTTGTTAAATCAGCAGTCATTTTGATGATGTTTTCATCACTCTCTAGATCTGCCATCACTAGGAGTAGATCATCAACAGCCGCTCTCTGATCGACGATAATTTTGATCAATGGCTCAAGTACTAAAGCGGGAAGGTCATCATCTGAGTTTTGAATCAACTTAGCTGAGATATACAATCCTTCTATGTACGAACCTGCAAGCACTAGACCCGCGATATTCATTCTGTCGATTGCGTTTAGCCTAGCACTTGTACTGTTAATCACTTCATCAACAAGGACTTTTAAGCTATCCTTTTGGCTCAGGTTTCTTTCAAAACGGCCAATCAACCGCATATCCATTGCTGACGCAACACCCATGTCTTCTGACAGCTTCTGACAAGCACTTACGTACTCTAATGTCTCCTGTGCTTTTTCATAAGAAGTTAGGTATCCGATATCTGTAATGTATACACCTAGGTTGATTGCAGCAGACGAAGTAGAAGCGCTGTAGCTTTCAAGATTACTAAGGCCATTGATGATAGAGCCATCGAAGTCTGTACCTGTTGCCATCAATAGGTAAGGCACCTCAGATGGTGGTGGTAAGTCTTTGATCACTTGATTGATGTTGCTAATCACTTGCGTTTTCGCTTCGTCAAACTCAGCGCTTTCTGATCCGCTGGCAGACTCTTGACCTCCGCCACCGCAAGACGAGAGTATCATGCTCAGCACACCAAGTATAGATAATGCTTTAAGTTGGAAAGATTTCATATTTACTGTTGTTAGATTTTAATGGTCTCTAAAATTAGTAGATATATCTGGCTTTGACCTTATTTGACTTTGAAAACAGGCGCTTTTATCTTGCTATGTACTCTGAACGCGATCTAAGTAACAAGATAGAGGTAGCAACGGGGTGACTTTCGATTGAAAATCACTCTTTTAGCAGCGTATATACATTGGTTCTTATTTTTTTGGAAAGAGAATCCAGCGGAAGATCGTTAACATCTCCACCAAATGGATCTTCGATTTCCTCAGCGATTAATTCGACACTGACTAGAAAATAAAAAGCAAGCATGACTATTGGCACGGCCCAGTAGCCAAAATCCCAAGCAAAACTGACAGGTAATGTCAAGGCGTATATGAAAAGGAATTTCTTAATAAACATGCTGTACGAATAAGGAATAGGGGTGGTTTTGATCCGCTCACAGGCTCCGATGATGTCGGTAAATCCTTTTAATTCTTTGTCAACAATTAAAAGTTGCATTTCGGAGAGGTCCCCCTTCCTGCATAGATCGGTGGCTTTTTGATGCAACATCTGATGGATTGCGTTTGGCCGGTGAGGACTTTTGATGATTTTGGCTCTTTGTTCTTCATTATTGAAGTCCATCTCACCTACTAGGATACTATCCCGGAGGTGTTCTTTCATAGCATAGGGCACATTTCCAATTAATGCACGGAAAAAGGCCCTGTCTTCCTTTGCATTGCTAGGAAGGAAACTATCGAATTTAATAGCTAATTGTCGGGTGTCGTTGACCAGGGACCCCCAGAGTTTACGACCTTCCCACCACCGGTCATAGGCGGTATTAGTTCTTAAGACTAGGAAAAGGCCTAAAATAACTCCAAGGAGAGAATGAAAGGACATGGTTCCTTTGTAGTGAATTTCAAAGAGCTCAATCACCACAAAAACAAATAAAGCAGTTGCGCCTCCGATAAATGACATAAGCGGAAGTAAGGTGCGAAAGACCATACGACTATATGTGTCGAAGATCAGGCTTACCCAGGATTTAGGATTGTATTCTTTCATGCCAGGTTTATGGGGCAGTAAGCCTCAGTTTGAGCGTTTCTTTATAATCTGTATTTAATAATCCCATTTCTTTTTTAAGAGATATCACTCTCTCATAGGCTAATTTTATTGTGTCTCGATCTATTCTGCCATCATTGACGGCTTCGCGAATGACTTGGTACATCTCAAATGCATTGGTTTGCTCATCATCGAAAATATTATTTGAAAACATCAGTACATCTACGCCGGCATTGATGGCTAACACAATTGATTCTTCAAATCCATAATTTTTAGCAATAGCCCCCATGTGCATGTCATCGGTGAATATAACGCCATTAAAGCCCATTTTCTGTCTGAGAAGCCCATTGATCATCTTGTCTGACAACGTTCCAGGTAACATGCTGTCGTCAAGGGATCGGTTAACAATATGTGAAGACATCACTGACTTGGCTCTGCCAGCACTGATCAATGCCTGGTAAGGGAACAATTCTTCTATTTTCCACGTGTCAGACACATCTGCAACGCCTAGGTGTGTGTCTTTGGTAGAACTTCCGTGTCCCGGAAAATGCTTCAAGACGGTTAGTATGTTTTGTTCTTCATGTGCTTTGATTACTTGTTGCGCATGCTGAATTATTTTTTTGTAGTCCGCGCTGTAAGACCTCTCGTACCCAGAGATAACAGGGTTTTCAGGGTTAATATTCACATCTACTGTGGGCGCGTAATTCACATTGAAGCCATGTTCTTTTAGGTTTTTAGCTGTTTGTGAGGCGTAATAGTAGGTGCTATCTAACTGATCGATTTCTCCTAGATACTGAGCACTTACAGTTTTGGGAAAACCGTACTTTGGCTTGAGCCGATTGACCCTACCTCCTTCTTCATCGATCCCTATAAAAAGAGGGACAGCAGCTGTCTCTTGCAGCTCCCAGATAAGGCGCTTAAGTTTTTGCTTGGTATCAGGCACTCGCAGGTCTTTCTCAAAAAGAATGATACCAGAGATATGACCAGCTTCAATCGCATCTAGTGTAGTAGAAGCTTCTTCTTTATCGTCAATATCATTGAGGCCTACCATTATCATCTGACCTATCCATAAATCAAGACTGTCTATTGGTTGGGCATGGTTAACGACTGCTATCAAGGTAAACAGCAGGAGAAAGCAAGTTTTTTTCATTTCGTTGACATTTTTTGTAGCGGAGAACCGGTCAGGGTCTGCTGCAAGGTTAATAAATCTGCAGCCATGCAGGAGTGTACAGGTAAAAATCCTATTATATCTCCTAGGTTAACAGTTTCTATCCAGTCTTTAGGCCCTGAGACCTTACCGTGTTCTTGAGACAAAGACTCCATCCAAACA
>JBLHTU010000020.1:0-35125 GCA_047627515.1 Cyclobacteriaceae bacterium
TATAAGCATATATGCCAATATGCTTGTAGAAGGTGTGGGCTTTGAGCCAATTTGATGGCTCTTGATCCCGGATATACGGTACACATTGCCGGCTGAAATAAATGGCTTCATCTTTTAGATTCTTCAACACCTTCATCGTGGTGTTATCATCTAATTGCTCGACATCTTCTATCAACTTGATCAATGTAGCCAGCTCTGTCTTCCCATCTAAAGTGGAGATCAGTGATTCAATCTGCTCAGGATAGATGTAGGGCTCATCTCCTTGGATGTTGACAACATATTGAGCATCAATTTTATCTAATACCTCCGCACATCGTTCAGTTCCATTTCTATGTTGATTACTTGTCATAAGAAAATGTCCACCATGCTGATCAACTTCGTCAGCTATTCTCTTGTCATCAGTGGCAACTATCACATCGCTCAGTCCCTTGACTTTTTTAGCTTGCTCATAGACACGCATAATCATAGACTTACCACGGATATTGATCAGTGGTTTCCCAGGAAACCTGCTTGAATCGTACCTAGCAGGAATGACACCAATTATTTTCGGCAATGAATCAGTCAATTTGTTTCACTTTAAGCGAGGTGCCTTCATTAGAAATAACTTTGATTTTTGTGTCTTTTGGAATGTACTCGCCTCGCGTATTTGCATCGTATATTTCGTCACCTATAGCTATTTTGCCAGCAGGTCGGAGAACCGTTTGAGCTATACCTTCTTGTCCAATCAGTGAGACGCTATAGTTTGTAGACGTGAATCCCATCTGTGTATCACTGAGCGTGATCCGTTTCACCACACTACTATTAGCCAGTCTTGCTCCTCCAAAAAACATAATGATAATAGAGCCCATCAAACCAGCTAAGGTAGTGGCGATAGCTTGAAATAGTCGGTCAGGGTCTGTGAATTGGAAATCAAAGCCGTCGTTATTAATCATGACCAGCGTCAACGCACCGAGTGTAAATACTAAGCCTAAGATACCAGCAACTCCGAAACCAGGTATAATAAACACTTCCACAGCAATTAATACCACCCCACAGATAAATAGGATGATCTCCCAGTTTTCTGCAAGTCCGTTTAGGTAAAAGGGAGTGAAGTATAGAATAGCAGCAATGATCGATGCAATGATTGGGAAACCTATCCCAGGTGTCTGCAGTTCGAAATAGATGCCACCGATGATGACTAGGATAAGAATACCACTGACAAAAGGGTTAAGAAAAAGGGATATGATTTTTTCAGACTGATCAAGCTCATATTTAACAAGTTCATAGTTATCAATGCCGGATCTTTCTAGAATCTGTTCTATATCATCAAGTTGGGCTTCACAAAAACCAAATTTTATGGCTTCTGATGTAGAAAATGTCAGTACTTTCCCTTGCATTGCAATGCTATCGAGGTCTATGTCTTCATCCACCATAGCTTCTGCTATTTGCGGATTTCTTCCCGTTGCTTCAGCCGTTGAACGCATGATTGAGCGCATGTAAGATTGATATTTGTCAGGTGCTTGATCGCCTTCACCCGTCACAACGGTAGCGGCACCTATACTAGCACCTTTGGTCATATAGATAGAATCGCAAGCGATGGATATCAATGCGCCAGCTGACGCTGCATCTTTATTGATAAAAGCATAGATAGGGATATCTAGGTTTAAGATCCTGGTGCGAATTTCATCGGCATCAGTTAAAGCACCACCATAGGTGTCTAATTCAAGTATGATCAAGTCGGCACCTATTTCTATCGCTTTCTCTAGTCCTAACTCTGTATATCTGTTCGTCCTAGGGTCAATATTGTCAAGTACTTGCAAGTGCAGAACAGTGACGGTAGAGTCTTGTGCCTGCATCACAAACGATTGTGCGGCAAGAAACCCTATGATCAAATATTTATAGATACTTTTAGGCATTCTTTAATTTTGATAATTTAGTTAAAAGTAATATTCCTTCTTTGAATACAAGTGTTTTGCCGTACTATTCCAGAACTTTTTCTGGCTACATCTGGAAACTTGTAGTTAATCAACAATTGTCTATGCTTTGGGTTCAGATTAGAAATGAGACCGAAATGAGTACAGATGTATTTTGCATTGATTTATCAACGAAGGAAACGGCTCAGCCCCCTTTGTCGAGTACGATAGATTGGTGGGATTCATTGCTTGTAGCAAATGCCAGTCAGGCAATCTTTAGCTCGATAGTAGACCAAGAAAACCCAGGCGCTTTGGACTTAAAGGTTGTTAACCTAATAGATCCTAAAGTGCTAGAGACGGTCTCTCAAGTAGTCGTACACCATGCTTCTGGTCAGGAAGTAAAGTATAGCCACCAGGGTAATCAATCTATGCCAGAGCTAACAAAGTCGCTGATAGATAATTTAGGTGTTGACAGCCATTTTGAGCTTGAAATACCCTCTACTTATCCTGAAGGACATACGTATCATCAACTAGTCGCCACCTTTTTACAAAAGTATGAGGTTGTTCCAATAGGACCTATTATGTATTTAGAGAAGGGTTCCAACATTATCATTAGTTACCATACACAAGTAGGGAAATTGATCGAGCGTCATTTGCTTTGGTTAGATGCTGGCGAGATACAGCTGCATAAAATCATAGATAAAGAAATGAAGGGGGTAAGTCTAGAAAGCTTCCTTACATTTGATCAATATTTGATATTCGCTTCAGAGCGTCAGTTTCTTGAAATATATTTGATGACATAATCCTGCAGTTTTTAATTCGTTGATCGTCTATGCGACACTTTATTAGTCTACTATTTTGTTTTTTATTTTTAGGCATGACATCTATTCACGCTGCTATGCCGATTGATTCGGTGCGTACTGTGCAAGAAGAAGGGAAGACCTTTGTCATCCATCAAGTTGACCAGGGTGAAACGCTATATGCCTTGAGTAGAAGGTATTCGGCGAGCGTAGATGAAATTTCTAACAGCAATGAACTGATCAATTACAGTATCTCATTGGGACAGGAGCTTAGAATACCTATTAAGGAATTGAAAATGGCCGGGATGTTTCATACTGTGGAGGCAGGAGAAACTTTATACAGTATTTCCAGAGCCTATGAGGTTTCTATTGAAGATCTATCCAATTGGAATAACCTAGCTAATAATGCGCTGGCAGTTGGACAGAAGTTGTCGATTGGTACCAAAATGAAAGCTGACCCTGCTGCTATGGTAGTAGAGATAGCTACTCCGGTTTCAAATGCTCTTGACTCCGAAGTAGTTGACTCGTCAGAGAACAATACACCAGAGCCAACAAAACCTATTGTAGAAGATCCAATCATTGAGAAACCAGGTTTTACCTACCAGGTACAAGCAGGTGAAACATTGACGTCAATTGCACAGAAATTTTCTGTATCCACGGATAGTATACAATTTTGGAATAATTTAACAACGAAACGACTGCGGATAGGACAAAGAATAGACTTCCCCTTTGAAGTGAATATGGACAGTATTGCATTGAGCCAAACTGCAGATGGCTATAAACCGACAAAGTATGGTTCTAAATTTAATATGAGTGAGGATGGGGGTGTAAAGAAAATGTATGAAGAGGGGGTAGCTAGGATTATAGAAGCAGATATTAATTCGACCAAGTATTTGGCACTTCATCGAACGCTTACCGTAGGTACTGTTTTCCAGGTAAAAAATGTAATGAATAATAAGACGATTTATGTACGTGTGGTAGGGAAACTTCCAAACACGGGCATCAATGATAAAGTGATGGTTCGATTGACTCCAAAGGCATTTGAGAAGCTGGGGATCATTGATGAGAAGGCATTAGTGGGTATTACCTACTTTAACGAGTAGTGCAACTCAATCAAGTTGCTGATTTTCTAGAGGAGAAATCTGCTAGTTATAATCGACCCGATTTTATTTCTTTAGATCCAATTTCTATTCCACATCGTTTCTCCCTTAAACAGGACATAGAAATTGCTGGTTTATTCGCTGCGGTTCTCGCATGGGGTCAGCGAAAAACAATCCTCAAAAAGTGTTCTGAACTACTGTCAGCCATGGACAATGCACCCTATGATTTCGTAATGACTCATGAGGATAGCGATTTGCATGCGTTCACTAGTTTCAAGCATCGAACTTTCAATGCAACTGATACCCTGTATTTTATTGAATGGTTACGTCAGTACTATTTTGAATATGAGAGTCTCGAAAAGGCCTTTACTGCCACAGGCTCTTCTAAGGAGCCAGTGGAAGATGCTTTAGTAGGGTTTCATAATCGTTTTTTTTCCTTACCAGAAGCGCCAGCAAGGACGCGAAAGCATGTAGCTACTCCCGTTCGGAAATCTGCATGTAAGCGCCTCAATATGTACTTAAGATGGATGGTGCGAAAGGATAATGCAGGTGTAGATTTTGGGATCTGGAATCAGTTAGCCATGAAAGACTTGATTTGTCCTTTGGATCTACATGTAGATCGGGTGGCTCGAAAACTCGGTTTAATTGACCGAAAGCAAACCGACTGGCAAACGGCTATCGAATTGACATCAAATTTGCGATTGCTGGATCCCGCAGATCCTGTGAAATATGACTTTGCTCTTTTTGGCCTAGGCGTTGAGGAGAAGTTCTAGCCCCAATTTGAAGGATCATTCCTCCAGCTATTAAGGGTGTCGAGCAAACTACCCTCTATTTGGCCATCTTCGATGGCTTGCTGTATCAATAGTTGATACTCACTTAAGTAGATCAGATCGACATTCGCCATTTTGAAGTTTTCCTCAGCTATACCGAACCCGTAGGTGAAAATGCAAGCCATACCAAGCACAGTGATTTTAGAGGCTGTGAGTGCTTCTACCGCAGCCAGCGAGCTACCTCCAGTAGAGACTAGGTCTTCGATCACCACCACTTTTTGGTTTGGTACTACATGACCTTCGATTTGATTGCTAAGGCCATGACCTTTTGACTTTGATCTGACATATATAAACGGGAGACCCATTTCCTCAGCAATCAAGGCTCCTTGAGGTATACCGGCAGTGGCGACACCAGCAATTGCTTCTACAGTGGGATAATTTGCTTTGATGGCGGCTACTAGAAGTAATTTGATTTCAGTTCTTAGAGCGGGAAATGACAAGCTAAGCCTGTTGTCACAGTAGATTGGACTTTTCCAACCAGAGGCCCAATGAAAAGGATTGCTAGGTTGTAACTTAATGGCATCGATAGCCAATAGGTCTTTAGCTACTTTTTTTCCAATCTCTTCGTCAAAACACTTGTACATATCGCTGTCTATTTTCTGAAATATTTATTACCAACCTTGCAAAAGTGAAAGTATAAGCTCATAATTACACGCTAATCCTAAAAGAAATTCTGTTGAAGATTTTCATCAATGACATCCCGGTCTATTTGGTAGATACCATAGAGGTAGACTCAGTAGAAAAATATGATCATGTGCTCGATGGCCAAGCTCATAAAATCGTTCCAAAGCAATTGATCGATGATGTACTCATCCAAAATGCTGGAGCTGAAAATGTATACGAGCTACTGCAACTGATGACAGAGAAAAAGTTTAAGAATGTAGATTCGATAACTTTTTCAACTTCGAAACTGAAGCCATTGGTTAAATTTATTAAGACAACTTTTAGGGTCATTGAAGCAGCTGGAGGAGTTGTGGAAAAGGAAAATCAAAATCTTTTGATTTTCCGAAAAGGAAAATGGGATTTACCCAAGGGTAAAATTGATAAGGGCGAGAAAAAACGTGCTTGTGCAATCCGAGAGGTTGAAGAGGAGACAGGCGTGAAGGTCGAGATCACTGAGAAGATTTGCCATACTTGGCATACTTATATGCACAATAGAAAGTTCGTTTTGAAGAAAACACACTGGTATGTGATGAGTTGTCTCGATGACAGTCTGATGGCTCCTCAAGCAGAAGAAGACATCGATGAAGTGATGTGGAAAAACTTAACGGAGATCAGGTTAGCCCTGTACGATTCATACCGATCGATACGGACGGTTATTCATGAATATCACAAAGTCCTTAAGCTTAAAGCTCAAAAGGAACAAATGAGCTAATATCTCCCCCATACTTATGTACTTCTCTAATGATTGTACTGCTGATATGAGCTAGTTCTGGAGCCGTAATAAGGAATACGGTTTCTAGACCTGTATTTAAGTACCTATTCACCTGAGAGATGGAGTTTTCGTACTCGAAATCTGTAGTATTTCTCAAGCCTCTCACCAAGTATTTAGCGTTAAGTTTCCTTGCCAAATTTGCGGTAAGTTCATCATAAACGATGGTCTCGACTTTTGGATTGCCAGCGAAAGCCTGATTGATATAAGCAACCATCCTCTCCACTTCGAAGTAGCGTCGTTTTTGACTGTTATGGCCAATCGCCACAATTACCTTATCAAATAACTCTAAAGATCGTAGAACAATATCCTGATGCCCAAGCGTAAAAGGGTCAAAAGATCCGGGGAAAATTCCGATTCTTTCCATTACTCACATAAGTAGACATTGAGAAGGTCGAAATACTGATGATCTGGTATTTCGTCAAACTCAAATCCGAAACTCAGATAGGAAGGTCTGCTACCGTAAGAAATATTACGAATGTATTTTTTGAGTAAAGCAATATTTTTTGAGTTGGGTTTAAGATTTCCCCACATCAAGACATTGGTCTGCTTTTGATTGAGACCAAGTTCTTTGAAGACCAACATGATATACTTTAGATAGTCTTCAGCTTCTTTGATAGCAAACTGATTGTAGTACAATAGTTTCCTGTTGGCAGACACGACGACATGTAAGAGTCCTCTATCTACAAAACAATACAAGCCTTTTTCTTCGGAATGATCATCATATTTCAAAATACCCTCAATAAGAGCTGATCCCTGATGACTGACGGTTATGTCCTTATTAGGATACAAAGATCTGAGCCAAGCGACTAGTCTCTTATCTGCCGCAAAAACATTTACTGCGTCAGATACAGTATGCTTGTGATAATAGACTTCTTCAATGGCAGGCTTAATATCACAATGAACAATAAGAAAATCAGAAGCAGACTCAGCAATGAAATGAGCAGCAGGTACCAAAGTGTACTTGTGTGTCTTGATACTCAATCTGATAGCCTTCCAAAAGCCCGCATTGAGCAAATGGTGATTTTCAAATATTGACTTTAGTGCCTCAAGTCTCTCATTGACTGTTGATACTCCGACAAACTTGAAATCCTCGATCAGTAATACCCTATTGGTATGATTTGTAATACACAACTGAAAATCCCTGATACCAACGATCAGGGATAGTGTGTAGTTGTGCAGTTCATCGATATTAAACGATGGATCTTTTACACGTTTGATGTGTGTGTGTTTGTTAGCCAATTTGTGTCTATTGAGATTACTCCCAGTTTCCTGCAGTAGTTACAGTAGTCCGCGATCCAAATCTCAGAGGTTTCTTACTATTGAAATCACTTTCCTCGCTTCTATTAGGGTCGATAGGAGATGGGTTCCAAACTTCAACAGCATCTATAAGTAGACCGGCTTTAGTGATTTTATCTGCCCACATCAAAAATACAGTTGGTGGATCAACACCGGGAACATACTTAAGATTTTCGACTCTAAAATTCGGATATTTTATAGGATTAAATATTGAGTCCTGCACAAAGACAGTCCCCAGTGTGTCGATTTCTATGTTTGTGCTATCAGCACCGTAGTCTAATGTAATGATTGTCTCAGTTCGTTCGGTAATGTAAAACGACCCAGTATCAACAAAAGAGATTAATTTATCCCAATCACTAGTGTATGTTCCGTTTACAGCTTTATATGCTAGCTGGGCTTCACGGACCATTTTTAATTTATTGATGATGGCTCTTTCCATTTTTTCAACACGTCGGCTTTCAACGATGCTACTATTGATAGAATCAAAAAGGAAATAAGCCAATACGATCGATGTGATGGCGAAGACAATGGTTAGGATCTTGGTAGTACTCATTTATACGTTTTTTTGCAATAATAATGATTTTCGTTGGGACTAATAAGTAGCGAGTTTATCAAAAATTCTCAAAAAAATGAAACCCTCGCAGGTTAACTATATCAGTGGTTGATTTACACTTTGACAAGATACTATGAAATGCTTTGATGTTGGTGCTCTGAATCTCATCAATTCTGAAATATTTTGCATCTGTGATTATTTGATTTTCTTGACTCAGTTCTGGGTCCAAGCCCATTTTAAGAACTCCATTGACCTTTTTTACTAAAAAAAATAGCTCGATGGCATGATGCTCTTGACTGATATGCTCATTCGTGCATAAGTGTCGGACTATTTCAATTTGCAGATTTGTCTCTTCTTTAAATTCCCGAATTAAACATTCATTTATTTTTTCGCCAAACTCAAGTCCGCCACCAGGCGGCGACCATAAGTACCCAAGAGGACCAATATTTTTGTGCTTAAGGAGCAAAACCTGATCGTCCTCGATCAACCATCCACAGACTCGAATACGTACTCGGTTTTTAAAAAGATCTATATCGTGCGTATCTTGCATTAGATTGACAAACTAAAATATCATCTATATCGTTTACTTCGAAATTACATATTATGAAAGCTATTATCTCATCAATCTTTACGATTTTAACATTGACTGTTCTCGGACAAGAGGCGTCGGTGTTTGAAGAACCTGTAAATGGATCAAAAATCAAATTCGCTGAAGTCTCCTTCGATTTTGGTGACATAGAGCAAGGTGATGTAGTTGAGCATACTTTCACTTTTGAGAATGTAGGAAATCAGCCACTCATCATTAGTAATGTTATGACTACATGCGGTTGTACTGTACCTAGCTGGCCGAGAGATCCGATTGCACCCAATACATCTTCAGAAATAACTATTAAGTTCAATTCCAGAGGTAAAGTAGGTATTCAAAACAAAGTGATTACTGTTGTTTCAAACTCGGTAGTTCAACGCGATCGAGTGAAAATTGTGACAAACGTGAAAATGCCACAGACAGAGGGTTAATTATTTTTTGCGGCTTTGATGGCAAATAGAAGCCAAGCCATAATGAATGATAAACCACCAATTGGAGCAACTGCACCCAATAGGGTTTGATTGCTTATGGCCAGAACATAGAGTGATCCAGAAAAAAGTAACAAGCCAATAATAAGTAAGTAGGCTATGACTGTCTTCTTTTTGAGAGGAGCAAGCCCTAGTATAAGCAGGGCCATTGCATGTACGAAGTGATATAAAGAAGCAGTTTGGTACGTTTCTACTCTTGCATTCGCAACTAAGATTGCTTCAAAAGCATGTGCGCCAAATGCACCCAGCCCCACAGCTAAACCTAGAAGACTACTCCCTAGTATTATTAGACTTCTATCAGACATAGTTCCTCTCTCCAAAAATGGCACTTCCTATGCGAATCATAGTAGATCCATTCTCAAGAGCTTCTTTATAATCTCCACTCATACCCATGGACAGTTCTGCCATGTGAACTGATCCATGATGAGTTGTAGTTTTGATTTGCTCAAATAGCGTCTTCAATGCTTTAAATTCTTCCTCAACCGTCTCTTTGTTTTCTGTATTTGTAGCCATACCCATTAATCCTACAATTCTGACGTTCGCTACATTGATATTGGGTAGGTCATTCATGGTTTCTACTAACTCACTAGGACTAAACCCAAACTTGGTTGTCTCAGTTGCTATATGTACTTGAAGCAATACATCGATGATTCTATTGGCTTTTGTAGCCTCCTTATTGATCGCTAAGAGCAATCGAGGACTATCCACGCTATGGATCAAGTCTACAAAGGGAGCGATATACTTGACTTTATTGCGTTGAAGATGACCGACCATGTGCCATTGAATGTCCTTTGGCAGTCCTTCATGCTTTTCTACCATCTCCTGTACTTTGTTCTCGCCAAAGATTCGCTGTCCATGCTGATAGGCGACCATTAGGTCCTCGGCAGGTTTGGTCTTGGAAATAGCGATCAGTTTTGCGGCTGGATAGCCGCTGATCTCTTGGTTGTAATGCTGAATTGCTGAGGTAATATTTATCATTTTCCTAACAAGTAGATTGACTTAACTGCGCGATCATTTACTAAGTTTGATTAAGTATCTAGTAAATTTTGTATATGGCAATATTAGGCAGTTTACTCAAGAAGGGAATTAGTTTAACGGAAAGCATAGAACAGCAGTTTACCTCTCCTGGCGAACTGCAAAAAAATGAATTGCGGAAACTATTGATTACTGCTCGGAATACGCAGTTTGGGAATTATTTCAAGTTTACAGAACTATTAAAAGCTTTTAAAAGTCCCGATACAAGTAGTTATTATAAAAGCTTCAGAGAGTGTATTCCTATTTTCGATTACAATCGAATCCATCAGGAATGGTGGAGTAAATCATTGGAAGGAACAGGCGATGTCTGCTGGCCAGGCAAGATTAAATACTACGCATTGAGTTCGGGCACGTCAGGAAGTCCTAGTAAACATATTCCAGTGAGCAAAGAGATGATTACCTCCATCCGAAGGACATCCATTAGGCAAATGATGACCATCCATCGATACGAGATTCCAGACTCCTTACTGACAAAAGGAATATTGATGCTCGGTGGGAGTACGGATTTGAAAAGGAATGGAGACTATTTTGAAGGGGACCTGAGTGGTATTACTACCTCACAAATTCCGTTTTGGTTTCAGCATTACTATAAACCAGGCAAGAGAATTAGTAGGAATCCGTGGGACTCAAAGTTGGAAGAAATCACAAAGAATGCCCATAAGTGGGATATTGGAATCATCGCGGGTGTTCCTGCATGGCTGCAATTGCTGATGGAAAAGATAGTCGCACATTATCAGGTAAAGTCGATCCATGATGTTTGGCCCAACCTGAAAGTGTTTGTTCATGGGGGTGTTCCGTTTCAGCCTTATCGCAAAGGCTTCGAACGATTGTGTTCACAGCCATTGATATACATGGAAACATATTTAGCGTCAGAAGGATTTATTGCATTTCAGTCTTATCCTGATCAGAAAGGGATGACGCTGGTTCTCAACAATGGTATTTACTACGAATTTATCCCTTTCAATGAGGAAAATTTTGATGCTGATGGAGAGCTATTAGATTCACCCACGACTTTGACAATAAATGAAGTAGCAGAGGGTCGTCCTTATGCACTACTTATCTCAACCAATGCCGGGGCATGGCGGTATTTAATTGGAGACGTGATCACTTTCACCTCACTTCAAGATGTGGAAATTTCTATTTCAGGGCGAACAAAGTTGTTTTTGAGCCTATGCGGAGAGCATCTGTCCCTTGATAATATGAGTCAGGCAATAGCGCTAACCGAAGAACAGTTGAATATTGCTATTAAAGAGTTTACAGTACTTGGAAAAGTGAAGTATCCCCATTTTGGTCACCAGTGGTATATCGGTTGTGATGATGAAGTCGATGAAAATGAGCTAAGCTTGGTACTGGATCATCATCTATGCAAGCTCAATGATGATTATAAAGTTGAGAGACAGCATGTTTTGAAGGATATTAATGTGCAAGTGCTGAGCACCTATGTCTTCGATCAGTATATGCATGAGAGAGGTAAAGTAGGTGCGCAGGTCAAATTTCCACGCGTACTAAAAGGAGACAAGGTGATTGATTGGGAAAATTTCCTTTCAACAAAAGATTTGTCGCAACAAGTACCAGAGGCCTGAAGTTTTGCTTTATAAACATGTACATATGAAAAATAGTCTAGCCATTATTCTGTTGCTGGGTTGCTTTGCCATGAGCGCTCAAAGTATCAGCACATTTGACACAGAAAGAAAGTCTAAGCAAAAAACAGGAATGCTTGTATTAAGCTCTTGGGCCATTGTGAATTTAGCCGTCAGTCCTTTTTTGGCTAAAAAGTCACTCGGCTCACAAAAATACTTTCATCAGATGAATGGCTACTGGAACATCGTTAATCTTGGAATCGCAGGTGTCGGCTTACTTAGTCAGCGAGACAGTGAAGAGATCTCATTGTTAAGCAAATTAATCACCGAGCAATCTAAAATTGAGAAGGTGCTCTTATTCAATGCTGGATTAGACCTAGGCTATGTCATGACAGGTCTTTACCTGACTGAGCGAGCTAAAAATAGTCCTAATGGAGCAGATCGACTCAAGGGTTTTGGTCAATCCATGATGCTGCAAGGTGGTTTTCTATTTGCATTTGATGTCGCTCTTTATCTTGTGATGCATCAAACACACCTGAAGATTATCAATTGGTCAGATACATTGCAAATATCTGTTTCTGCTACATCACTAGTACTAAGATTTTAAACCAAATGAAGAATGCGAAATATCACTACCGGAGGTGGCTCATACAAGCGCCCATTGCTTTGACGATCATTGGCTTGGGTGCCTGTTTGATTGCGGAAGCGGCAATGCTAAAAGCAGCTCAGAGTCCAACATTAAGCTGGGTTGGTTATGGAACGATTGCATTGATCGTCTTTAACAGTGGCATCTCCTTATTTGGAGATGCCATTTTACATCGAGTGCGATATGAACGAAAGTCAGAATAGGTATTCTTCGCTCTGCTATTTCAAATCTTTTTTGACCAAGTACTGATAGATAAGTAGTTGAAATATTACAAGCCAGACGGTACTTGTAAATAGAGCTTTCAATGGAATATTATCCGTAACCTCCCTAAAAATATATTTTGGATAGGGGATGGGTATCAGCCCGTTCATTGCCTTGACAGGAAACAGGTCACTGATCTGTACCCAAAAAGTCCCTCTTGTCCATGGGGACTCTGTCAGGACCAAAGTGAAGATGGGCTCAAACATCAAGCTGTATAGGAAAAGTAATACGATAGCAAACCCTGCTTTTCTAATAACCAGTGCAAGGATGAATGCAAAGGAGCAAAAAACAACGATGTCGTAGAAGTAAGCAAACAAGAACTCGATTTCATCAAAAATATAAGATGCTCCCCAGACATGCGAGTAGATACTACCGTTGATCATCCCAAAAACGAATAGGAACAGCGTACTAAATCCTGCCAGAAAAAGGATGAGGGATAGTTTACTAAGTAGGTATGTTTTCTTAGTGATTCCATCTATGATATTTTGCCGAATCGTCAAATAGGAAATATCATTTGTTACTGATATGATGACTATAAAGGCCAGCAGGATCTTTACAAATGAAGCAAGATAGGTTGTGTTTTGCCAGATATCAGGGAAATCATAGATCGGCAGTATCGTCGGATCAATTCCATTAAAATCAGCACCTTGTCTTTTTAGCCACTCTAGGAAAAATACACCGAAAGTACAGATTACAAAGAGAGCAACTAGGTACATGCCTAGTAATATCCAGAAGAAACGGTAGTGTTTGAGTTTCAACCATTCTAACTTAAAAGCATTCCACATAAGCTAGTTTTCGTTTAGTATTTTCATGAATTCCTCTTCTAGAGATCGTTTCATTGTAAGCAGCTTTGTCAAGGTAACTCCATGATCAAAGCAGAATTTATTAATAGCGAAAGCGGATCCCTTATCATTTAGCTGCACCAATAGACCATCGACAGAGTCTTCTATAATTTCACCATCAGAATACGATGAGAATATTTTAGTAATAGATTTCCGATCGGGTCCATCTATCAGTACTTCTCGCTTTTCGCCCAAGATATCTTGCACACTGCCTTCATGAAGCTTGTTGCCTTTCTTTAAAACGATAAAATCAGAACAAACTTTTTGAACTTCATCAAGCAGGTGAGAAGCAATTAGAATCGTTTTGCCTTCACTAGCGATATCTTTAATAAGTGTCCTGATCTCAGCAATCCCTTGTGGGTCTAGCCCGTTAGTTGGTTCATCTAAAATCAACACTGGTGGATCAGCAAGTAATGCAGCAGCGATTGATAACCTTTGTTTCATTCCTAAACTGAAGGTTCTGAAAGGATCTGTACTTCTGTCGAATAGATTAACAATTTTAAGGACTGTTTCTATTCTGTCAAATGAACAGCCTTTGATGTGAGCAGCGATTCTCAAATTTTGAACTGCATTGAGGTACGGGTAAAAACAGGGTGTTTCTAGGATAGACCCTATTTGTTTTCTGCTATCGGCCGGTTTCATTCCGCCAAACCACTCATAGCTCCCGCTTGTAGGTGCGACGACATCTAACAACATCCCTAGAGTGGTCGTTTTACCGCTTCCATTGGGACCTAATATCCCAAAGACTTGACCTTTTTTAATATTAATAGATAGATTATTCACAGCTTGGATCTTGCCAAATCGTTTGCTGAGACTATCGACTTTAAGCACCGAATCAGTCATCCCACTCATTATTTTTATTTCTTGTAAAGTCAAAGAGGTTTAGAATATCGTTCTCTTGTAACGTTTGAGTCAGTGCCGGTAGTTTTTGCCAGTTGACCATTCCTGTGACATAAAATGCAAAAGCCTCTTGTTCAATGACTATTATCCCGGTCCACTCTACCGTACTTCCTTCTTTACCGAGCACATGAATGTCGTAGACTCCTCCTTCCATTTGCATGTAGGTTTCATAACCATTTGAAAGGTATTTGTCGATAACTTCATCAAATCCCGAAGCGGCAGAATCCAGTTGATAGAAGAGTGCCTTTTCTATAGGGGCAATCAAAATATTGAAGTCTGGATCTTGTGTTAGATTAAGCATCCTCAGCGTACTAGGGTACAAGCAATACTTGCTTTCATGCCTGCTTTCAGCGAAATCTTTTAGGATCGACTCTTGCGCTAAAAGGGACTGTGAATACAGTCCCATTAGTAGCGCAATAAGATAGATTGTGCGTCGATTAATTACCACTGCTTTGATCTAGCTTTTCAAGATTTTCAAGTCCACTAACGTTCATACTTCGAGCAATTTTCGAAATGTTCTTCAAGTCAATTTCACCGAACAAACTCATGACTATGAATTGCTTTTGTCCTCCTGATACCATCATTAACTCTGTAATTATACCGTTCTTTTCTTTGATGGAGAATTGAAAGTTCTGATTATCAGCATCTTGAACCATCATGAGTTCTTCCAAACCAGCTTTCTGCACATCGGCCATCGCCTCTTTATATAATGCAACTCCACCAGAGATACTATCTCCCACGATCATTTTCATTCCTTTAAGCTTAGCAACCGCATCTAGAAATTCTTTCTCTTCATCAGTGCCAGCTTCTAGTTCTGTGAAGAGAGAGAACATTTTACTGCTGACAGAAACTTTGACGTAACTGTCATCTCCTGCAAACCGGTCAAAGTACTTGTTGATAACAGTGCTTTGTGCGAATGTGGCCATTGATGCTCCAAGCACCAATAGGCTAGTAAGTATTAGTTTTTTCATCTTAGTTTTCCTTTTTATCTGAGATTAAATCTTGAACTACATTGATCTTTTTAATTGAAGCCGAGTACTCGGCTCCTTGATTGAGATTTGTAGACATCATCATCAGCGCTTTCCTAGTCATTTCGTACGCTTTCTGAGGATCATCTTCTATAAAGTCTCGTTGGTTTCTCGCATCTGTTAGTACCCATATACCCACGGTTAAGCCAATAAGTATACTAGCCGCAACTGATAGCCATGTTTGGCGTTGACTTTTGCCTGGATGTGTGAAGGATTTTGTGCTCTTCATACTACCTGACTGATTCATCGCCGAGAAATAGCTTCTTTCACTTTTGGACATGGCATGGTCACTTTCAGAGCTAGAAAATAAATCCTTGATTTCTTTCTCCTCTGATCGTGTGGTTCCACCTGACCAATATTTCTCCAGCAGCTGTTTAATTCGCGATTCCATAGGACTCAATTGTTAACATTTCAGCTCTTACTTTTTGTCGTGCTCTGTGTAAGTATACTTTGACTTCATTGATGCTAAGTGACATAGCATCAGCTATTTCTTGATAGCTGAAACTTTCGATTTCACGTAAATGAAAAATTTCACGTTGTACCTCGGATAATAAGGAAAGCGTTTGGTTCAACCATTTTTCTTGGTCTTTGTAAATCAGGTCATGATCTGCACCTTTTTGCTCTTCCTCGTCATGCGATTCATCGATGACTGTCATTCTACTTTGAGACTTCACCCAATCGTAGCATTGGTTTCTGACAATACGCATGATCCACGCTTCATGATTTTGAATTGATTGAAGAGTATCTCTTTTATGCCAGATTTTTGTCAGGCATTCTTGGACCACATCGTGTGCACTATCTTCATCTCGCAAAATCGACCATGCGAAGCGATACATTTTCTGAGCTGAAGGAAGTATGTTGTGATCAAAGGATGCTGACATATCAAAAGGAAGACGCTGGAAGTTAGTTTATGTTACAGTTGAACAAAAAAAAATCCCAAAGTGCTGATAAACAGCTGCTTTGGGAATGTTCACTAATTAAAAAACTGAGAATAATACTTTAAAGCTCTATTACCTGATAGCTTTTTTCGCCTTCAACGGTCAGGAAGAGTTTCTTGTTTTTAGCATACTTAGTGCGATCGATTTTCTGCAGAAAGTTGCTGTCTGATATGTGTGTGTAGTTATGATAGACTCGTCCATTTGCATCTGCAATTGTGACTGTGACAGGTGAGTCCTGATGAAGTATCTTTAGTTGGAATATCCCTGCTTCAACTTCATCGAGGTCTGCAATGACATCCTCAGAATCCATATGACTGATGAAGACTTCTTGCGTATAGGTCATTTCATCAGTTGATAGGGTGAATAGGTAGGAGCCTTGATCTTCACCTTTTAGGTCGACGGGTAGTGCAAATGATTTACTAAAATTCACGATTTGTGTGGCGATCATTTTTTTATCGGATTTCCTCATGATCGTTAGATCCAGCTTCCCCTTACTGTCTGTCAGGTACTTGATATTGACTTTATCACCCTTGATGTACTCAATGGAGATGTTCTTTTTTTCTTTGGCAGGACTAGCTTCTGAATGATCTGGAAGCGCGTAAATGGAGCCGGCAGAAAGTGCAATTGCGAGAGATAATGCTATTTTTTTCATGTTTTGAAATTTGATCTGCTAACATGAACGTATGCACGGTTGGAAGTTTGCAAGAAACCGATGAATCGGGATATTATGATACCCAAACGGGTAGTTCCAAACGGGTATTTACAAAGTTTGTAGTGCTACATTGGTCTTGCTGCAAGGGCACCTTAGCAAGAGGATTGCCAAATAGAGTGTAGTGAGTTGATTAGTAGGCTTCTCGGTACTTAATCGGTCAAAGCATTACTTAAGAAAGTAGACTTAAGCATCAGCCACAGGAGCATGAGCACGATCGCCCACTTTAGGTAGATATAGTAGTAGTCAGTTGTGTCTTTGTATCTAGTTTCTTTGATCTCTGCTTTTTCTAAACTGTCGATCTCCCCGAATACATTTTGTAAGGCTTGTTTATCAGATACGCGATAAAATTTACCATTGCCAATCTTCGCAATCTCCCGAAGATTGGTTTCATCTAAGGTATTTTCAATATATCTGGTTCGGCCAAAGAAATCTACACCGAACGGCACTTTGCCCTCTTTACCAATAGCAATTGCATAAAGTTTGATATCATAGGCTGCTGCAAGCTTTGCTGCGGTGATCGGGTCAATGTTACCTGCAGTATTGTCTCCATCACTTATCAATATCAAAACTTTAGAATCACTCTCTGAATCTCGCAATCGATTCGTGCCTACGGCAAGCGCACTTCCAATTGCGGTGCCTCTATTTTCGATTAATGAAAAGTCAATTTCGTCTATGTATGTATTGAGCAATTCATAATCTGTCGTCAGAGGCGCTCTGCTGTATGCATCACCTGAGAAGACCACTAATCCTATTCTATCTTGAAAACGGCCTGCGATGAAGTCTCGTGCTACATCTTTGGCAGCTTCCAATCTATTAGGTTCAAAATCTTGAATCTGCATGGACTCAGAGATATCTATGACCAACATAATGTCAATACCTTCACTCCATTGCTCTACCTGCTCATTAGTTGTCTGAGGTCTAGCTACGGCCAAAACCACCATACTGACGATCAATATCATTAAAAGGTAAGGAATAAATCGAAGGATCGCTACTGGATCATTTTTAATATCCTTTTGCGTAAGCGCTACGGGTAATTTTTGTCTTGAACGCACTGAAAGGAACCACCTGAAAATTAAGATCAGGGGTAAGACAGCAAGGGCATATAGCCAGATACTGTTTAGCCAATCAAAAGACTGTAAAACTTCTGGCGTAAACCATCTGGTCGATAGCCAATCTGAAACGTTAGTTGATTGATCCATCTTTCAAAGCGTTGATTCTGACTTGAAACCTATGTTGTGTGTAATCCTCTAAAGATTGGAAACTCTTATATAGTGTAGGATTTGACCTACTACCGTAAATCACTCTGTCGATCGATTTCAATGGTTCGGTTAGTTCTTCGGTAAATGTTTTGGAGAGTATTTCTGATGATGTGAGTTTAGTATAGGGGTCTTTTTCTAGGTACTCCATAAAACCTTTCCATCGAATCAGTGCTGATTCTGAAAGTTGAGGCTCTGGATTCTCCTTTAATCTCCGGATGAAACCAGCAAGTTGCTCATTGAATAATTGATACTCGCGGTTGAGACGTCTGATTTTGAAGGCTCTCAAAATTCTTTTACCAAATAATACAGCTACCATCAACAGTACAAAAGCAAGTATGCCTAGCACGATGTACAGCATCGGGTAGTTAAACTGCAAAGGGACAGTCAAATACCTACTGTTAGAAAGAAGTCTTAAAGTGTCGGTTGCAGCGGGTGCCAACGGCCTAAAAATCAAACTATCAGCAGGACTTGCAATCTTGAAAGAGTCCTCACCATCGAAAACAACTACATTGATAGCTAAAGACTGAATAGCATCGATCTCGAATGATTGCATTTGATAGACAGCTGAGTCATACAGAAACTCTCCTTGACGACTCGTCGGTTGGTAATTTTTGGCGATATACTCGAAAGGAGAGAAATCACTAATGCTGTCAGGAAATATGACTTCGAGGCGCGGGGGATATTGCGCGGAAATCCAAAAATCAACCGACTCTCCAATCTGCATGGAGTCCTGCACAAAACCAGTCTTAAGCTCGATCGTCTGGGCGTTTGCCTGCAAATGAGAGATAATAATAATGAGGGGGAATAAAAACCTTCTAACGTGCACGCTGAGCTGATTTTTTATTTCTAAGTGTAAACAATTTGATTAAATCAGATACGTAGTCTTTTCGGGTATCAATCGCCAAATAGTTTGCATCTGATCTTCTGCAGAAATCCTCCAATGCTTTTGTATTAGACGTATAGGTTTTGTCTAAAGCATTTCTAAACCCTGTGGAAGAGGTATTCACCCAGATATTCTTCCCTGACTCTTTCTCAAACAAAGGTACAATACCTAAGTCCGGGAACATGGATTCACGCTGATCGTATATTTGTATCACAATAAGATCATGCTTCTTAGCTAGTCCTTTTAGACTGTGAAAATAATCTTCATCCACAAAATCAGAGATAACAAACACCACACTTTTTCTACGAAGAATATTCATTAGATATTTCATCGCGCTTGTTAAATCTGTCTTTTTAGACTTAGGCTTTAGGGTGAATAGCGCATTTACTATTTCAAAGCTATGTCTGGCTCCTTTGGCAGGTTTGATGTATTTTTCTCGCTGATCCGAATAGCATAATAATCCGACTTGGCTACTTTCTTTGAGTGCAGCAATCGATAGCAGGGAGGTGATCTCCTTGGCAACGTCTATTTTTTGTTGGCCATTGCTGCCAATTTCTTGAGAAGCAGATACATCTAAGAGGAAGAATACGGTCTGTTCCTTCTCCTCTTTATACGTTTTTACAAAAGTCCCATGACCCTTTGCACTCGTATTCCAGTCGATCGTTCGTATGTCATCACCATATTGATACTGTCTGACATCATCAAATTCAAGACCAGACCCCTTGAAAATGGACTGAAAGTCGCCTTGCATCTGCGAATTGATCGCTTTTCGTACTCTTATCTCGTATTTCCTTAATTTCTTGAGGATTTCCTTCATCCAACCTACTTTTGAGTCTCCAAAATTAAACGAACACTTAGTTTAATTAGATGCACAGACTTTTTATTCTTACATTATTTATTTCAATGGCATGTAGCTCTCGAGAAGAGGTACCTAGCGATATCTATTCTTCAACAAAAATGGTAGCCGTCTTGTTGGATGTTCACTTGTTAGAAGAGAAGTTAGAAGTTATGGGTATGCCTTATGATAGTCAACTCATTATGTACGATCATTTTGAAAGACTGATTTTTGAAAAGCATGCAATAGACTCTTCTGCATATAGCCAGAGTTTCAATTATTATATAGAACATCCAGGTTTGATAGAAACGATATATGAAGGCGTAGTAGATAGCCTACTAGTCAAAGAGAAGACTCAATCCATTGATTGATGCTTAGCTATCCTAAGGATATAGAAACTAAGCTTGAAATTGATCAAGTACGATCATCGATTCGATCACTCTGCAAAACAGAACGTGCAAAACAGCTTGTTGACAAGGTAACGCCTTATGTGAAGTTTGATGCGTTGCAATCGGTCTTAAGCCAGACTGACGAGGCGCTGACTATTTTATCCTCTACTGACAATCACCCTTCGATCAATTTCGAAGAGATTAAGCCACTTCTTAAAAGGTTGATCGTGTCGGGCTCTTTCATTCAAGCGGAAGATTTTTTAGTGTTAAAAAAGGGGTTATTGCAGTTGTATGTGTGGACGCAGTACCTTAAAAAGCACAGAGAAGATTACGCTACACTTTACACACTGACACTTGGATTTATCTCTGATGACCAGCTTCCCAAGTATATAGAGACAATCGTCGATGAAAAAGGGGAGATCAGATCAAATGCCACACCAAAGCTAGCTTCGATCAGGAATGAGTTGCTGATAGCAGAGCAAAAAGTACGAAAGGCAATTAGGCAAGTGCTTGAAAAGGCTAAAAAAGATAAGTTCACGGATGATGATAGTGAGTTAACGGTCAGAGCCGGTCGGTTGGTTATTCCAATAAAAGCAGAGCACAAACGGAAAATAACAGGCTTTGTGCATGATGAGTCAGCAACAGGGCAAACGGTATATCTTGAGCCCTCCCAGATACTAGTACTCAACAATAGTGTAAGAGAACTTCAATATCAGGAGAAGAGAGAGATTCAACGTATTCTTATCAGTTTGTCCGACGCTGTAAGAGAAGCCATGCACGACCTGGATCGAGGTGAGAAATTCCTTACATTGATCGATTTTATTCTAGCAAAAGCCTCTTTCGGACGTAGCAGAGATGCAGTAATTCCGAAAGTCAGTAAGACACCATGTGTGCAATTGGTAGATGCTTATCATCCCTTATTAAAAGCTCATAACGAATCCCAAGGAAAAAAAACCGTTCCTTTAAGTCTGTCTTTGCGGCATGATGAGCATCGTATGGTTATTATTTCCGGACCTAATGCTGGTGGTAAGTCCGTGGCTATGAAAACCGTTGGAATCTTGCAATATATGTTTCAGTGTGGCTTTCCTGTTACTGTACATGAGTCCTCAGTATTGGGGATATTCAATCATTTATTTATTGATATTGGAGATGCGCAGTCCCTAGAAAATGACCTGAGTACCTATAGTTCTCGACTTACGGGCATGAAGTACTTTGTGGAATTTGCGGATAAGAGATCGTTGGTGCTGATGGATGAGTTTGGCTCGGGAACAGAACCTCAATTTGGAGGCGCGATCGCTGAAGCCATTCTTGATAAGCTAACGTCTTTAAGATGTTACGGCGTAGTCACTACGCATTATGCTAATATCAAAAAGTTTGCAGAGACCAGAGAAGGTTTGGTCAATGCTGCAATGCGATATGATACAGAAAGGCTTGAGCCCTTATTTGAGCTAGAAATAGGTCGACCTGGAAGTTCCTTTGCCTTTGAGATCGCCAGAAAAATAGGTTTGCCTGCCGCATTGATTACTGTAGCACAATCGCTAGTCGGCAGATCCCATGTTGATTTTGATCAATTGCTGAGCGAAGTAGAAAGTGACAAGGCAAAATATGAAGCCTTATTGAGAGAAACCAAACGAAAAGAAGAGGAGGTCAAGCGCTTGAAGAAAGACTATGAATCGATGCGCGATATGACGAGTAAAGAGCAGAAGAAGCTGATCAAGGAGGCCAAGAATGAAGCAAATAACTTAATCGATGCGGCGAATAAGCAGATCGAGCAAACGATTCGAGAGATCAAAGAGTCGGAAGCGGACAAACAGCGTACCAAGACACTGCGTGAAGACCTGAAAAATAAGCGTCACGAAGTCGAGGTAGAGAAGGTTCCGCATGCTACATCAAAAACGATAGAGACGGGAGTCAAAACAGGAGACTTTGTGCGGCTTAAAGGGCAAGAAACAATCGGAGAAGTGGTAGGTAGGTCTGGCAAACAAGTACAAGTCAGCTTTGGATTACTCAAGTCATTCGTAACAGAGAATCGTCTGGAAAAAGTTAGTAATACGCAGGCAAAAAAGGAAATAAAAAAGCGTGTTGGTGGTATTGATCTGAATACCAAGATGACACAATTTAAGCATGATCTGGACATAAGAGGTAAAAGAGCAGAAGAGACTTTGGGGGTAGTGGAGGAGCAAATCGATAATGCTCTGATACTAGGTGTAGATCGTGTCCGTATTGTCCATGGAAAAGGCCATGGGATACTCCGGGAAGTCGTACGAAATCACTTGCGGTCTAATCCAAGAATTGCCTCGATGACTGATGAAGATGAAGAAAGAGGAGGCAGTGGAATCACAGTAGTTACATTGCAATAATGTCTGAGGTCAAAGAGTATACTATCTCACAGTTAGCCCTTCGAAACGGTCAAGACCGAGAGGAAATATGGGTGGCTTTTGAAGGTTCAATATATGATGTTTCAGCAAGCAGGTTGTGGAGAGATGGGGAACATTATGAGCACTGGGCAGGTCAGGACCTCACTTCTGAGCTAGAGAAAGATGCACCACATACTGAGGATGTATTTAAGAAGTTTCATATTGTAGGTAAACTTAAATGGTAGTCATAGGTGACGCAGGTGGAACGACCACAGATTGGAGAGTCATAGATCAAGGAAAGGTTCATCAGTTTAGAACACGAGGTATTAATGTGGTGCATCAGACGATCGCTCATTATTTCTTGGAAATACAGGTACAAATATCACCTTGGCTTCAGGCGGAAGAAGTTTATTTTTATGTGGCGGGATTACTTGATCAGCAAGAGCAGCAGGCAGAGTTAGCGTCCAGTTTTAGGCATCATTTTAAGGGCGCCTCCATTTCCTTATCAAGTGATCTATTAGGTGCCGCCCGGGCCATGTGTGGCCAAAGACCTGGGTGGGTTGGTATTCTGGGTACGGGAGCTAATGTTGCCTATTATGATGGTGATACGGTGTCTAGAGGTATTGCTCCTTTGGGGTATGTGTTAGGTGATGAGGGCAGCGGAGTGCAGTTAGGGAAGCAGTTACTCAAGGATTATCTGAGAGGCAAGTTGTCCAAAAAGACGGAAAACGCCTTTTTGGAGACATTTGGTCTGACGGAAAGTCAGGCTCTATCCAATGTGTATAAGAGTGAAAATCCCAAAATCTATCTGGCGTCTTTCTCAACATTCATAGCCAATCATATCCAAGACCCCTTACTTCATCGGATGGTGTATGATGTTTTTTCCGAACATATTGATACATTTTATGTCCATAAGAGTGATGATCACCCCGTACATTATGTCGGTTCTGTGGCGCATTATTTTAGTAATATTCTTAGACAAGTAGCCGCTGATCGCTCATTTCCATTGGGAAATATTGCTGAAACACCCATCGCGGGGCTCACTTTGTATCATCGTAAAGCGTAAAACACCTATGTCTATCACAGAGTCAAATTCATTACATAATCAGCTAGAGCAGAAGACTACTTTAGAACTCTTGCACGGGATCAATCAAGAGGATCAGAAGATCGCAACTGCGGTTTATCAAGAGATCGGATCCATTGAAAGCCTTGTGGATTGCATCGTGCCTAAAATGAAGAAGGGTGGAAGGCTATTTTATATTGGTGCAGGGACCAGTGGACGGTTAGGAGTAGTGGATGCCTCTGAATGTCCTCCGACATTCGGTGTATCTTTTGATACCATAATCGGCTTGATTGCTGGAGGTGATCAAGCGATAAGAAATGCAGTAGAATTTGCTGAGGACGATGATTTGCAGGCGTGGAAAGATCTGCAGGCCTTTCAGGTAAATGAAAAGGATGTAGTCATTGGTATTGCAGCATCAGGTAGAACGCCGTATGTAGTAGGAGGCGTGTCTGCAGCTAAAAAGGCTGGACTTTCTACTGGATGCATCACCTGTAATCCTAACAGTGAGTTGGCAGATAGTGTAGATTTCCCTGTCGCTGTTGTGGTAGGGCCTGAATATGTCACAGGCAGCACTCGAATGAAAGCGGGGACAGCACAAAAGCTAGTGTTGAATATGATATCGACGGCTGTTATGATCAAATTAGGTAAAGTAGTAGGTAATAAAATGGTCGATATGCAGCTTTCAAATCATAAGCTAGAAGATAGAGCCATTAAGATGGTCGTAGAAGCTACTTCGTTATCTAGAGAATCAGCACAGAAATTATTATCAAGACATGGATCGGTCCGAAAAGCGATAGATGCACATGATTCCAATGTTAAGTGAATGTTAAGGAATTAGTATTTATGGTCATTGCTTGAGAATAGACCCATACTCATCAAAAAATGACTTAATATCTAATCGATCTTGCTAGATTCAAAATGCCATGTTGTAATTCCCACACTAGTGTGTACTAAATGTTAAGTTGTGTTAAAAGTGGTTAAACAAAACTTAATTCTTTGCTTTTAATCTTGCTATTAGGAGGTTGTACATTTGTCACACTTATATAAACCAAACTAAAGCATTTTGAAAATGAGGAAATTATTACTTTCAGTAGTAATACTACTTACCGGAGCTGTGGTATACGCACAATCAATCTCAGGTACTGTAGTAGACAAACTCTCTGGAGAAGGACTCCCGGGAGCTAACGTAACTAAGAAAGGCACAGCCCTTGGAACTATCACTGATGTAGAGGGTAAATTCAGTTTAAATGTGCCTGAAGGAACAACATTAGTTGTTTCATTCGTAGGCTTTGAGTCAATCGAACTGATTGCAGGATCAGATATGAAGATTGAACTTTCGCCTGGAACAAGTATTCTAGGAGAAGTAGTTATTACTTCAAATGTTATTGACGTAGCAAGAACGAGAGAAACACCAGTAGCTGTTTCATCGATCTCTCCTGCTGATATCAGCTTAAAAGTAGGAAATATGGAATTTCCGGAGATTATGAATAGAACTCCAGGTGTGTATGCTACTAAGCAAGGTGGAGGTTACGGTGATTCAAGACTTTCTTTGAGAGGTTTTGATCAGAGCAATACCTCTTTCCTTATCAACGGCCAACCGGTCAATGATATGGAGAACGGCTGGGTATACTGGTCAAACTGGCAAGGTTTAACTGACGTTGCTTCTGGTATTCAAATCCAAAGAGGTCTAGGTGCTTCAAGGTTGGCTGTACCATCTGTAGGAGGAACTGTCTCGATATTCACCAAAGCAGCTGATTTGGAGCAAAGCTCAACAGTTTCTTTGGCTGCTGGAAATGATGGTTACCTAAAAACATCTTTGAGTTATTCTTCTGGTAAAAACGATAAAGGATGGGCAAGCTCCTTCTTACTTAGCAGATGGCAAGGAAATGGTTATGTCGATGCAACTGCAGGTGAAGGTTGGACATATTTTGGAGCTGTAGGTTACGAGCCAGAAGGATCTGGTCATGCTTTTAACTTATCTGTACTTGGAGCTGCTCAATGGCATCACCAAAGAACTACTTGGGTATCTATCAGAGATTATCAAAATTTTGGTGATGATGCTAAAGAGGGTATCAACAGAAAATGGAATACTGAAGCAGGAACGCTTGATGGCGAAGAGTATAACATGAGAAGAAATTTCTACAATAAGCCGCTAGCGACGTTTAACTGGGATTGGGAAATTACAGAAAATCTATCATTAGCTACATCTCTGTATGGTTCTGCCGGTAGAGGTGGAGGAACTGGTCCTAGGGGTAATAATTTCAGAAACAGTGCCTTGGATATCAATCCATTCCGAAGAGATCTTACTAGCCACCTAGAAGGTGGAGCTGGTGGAAGAGATGCGGATGGAAGAATTGATTTTGATGCGATTGTCAATGAAAACAGAAACTCAACAGATCCTTACAATGGTACGATCAATAGTGGTTTTGCAGGTCAACTAATAGGATCAAATGGTTTTAGAGATGATAGCGTAAATAGAGCCGTACTTGTAAGAAGAGCTTCTATGAACTCTCATAACTGGATAGGTGGAATTTCAACTTTAGATTATTCAGAAGGAAACTTTAGATATTCGCTAGGTTTAGACCTTAGAAAGTATACGGGATATCATTATCGAGTTCTTAATGACTTGTTAGGTCTTGACGGTTACTATTCAACTGGTAACAGAAATTCTGGTGGACAAATTGTTGAGACTCTTATCGAAGCAACTCCGTTCAACAACACGGGACTCAATGGTCCAAAGATTGACTATTACAATATTGGATACGTAGATTGGCAAGGACTGAACGGTCTAGTTGAATTCAATAATGAATCAACTGTAACGGCTGTTCTACAGGGGGGTGTTTCTAATCAAGCTTTCCAGAGAGAAGATTTCTTTGATCAAGTTGGTAATCCGCTTTCAAAGAAGCAAAATCAGCTAGGTGGATATGTAAAAGGTGGGGCTAACTACAACTTGTCTAACAAAATGAATGTATTCTTCAATGCAGGATATATCTCAAGACAGCCATTGTTTGATGCTGTATTCCCAGGCTTTGCAAATGATATCAACCCTGATCTACAAAATGAAATCATTCAATCTGTAGAATTAGGTTACGGTTATTATGGTAGATTCCTTACACTAAGTGTTAATGCATATAACACTTCGTGGGGTAATAGATTTATTTCTCAAGGTGTTGCGATCAGTGATACTGAATTCGGTACTGCGCAGTTCAAGGATATCGACGTACTACATCAAGGTATTGAGTTAGAAACTACTTACCGTCCGATCGATAACCTTAAGTTGAAAGGAATGGTATCTGTAGGTAATTGGAGATACACTAAGGACTTTACTGCTGATGTTTTTGATGAAAACCAAGTGTCGACAGGTCAAACGCTAACTATATATGCGGATGGAGCCAAAGTAGGTGACGCAGCTCAAACAACTTCTTACTTCGAAGCTGATTATAGAATAACTCGTGCGATCAACGTTGACTTAGGTTTCAGATATGTAGATGCTCTATATGCTGACTATGGTATAGATGATTCAGAGTTTTTGACACCAGATAATGATGGTGCATTGCAATTGCCTTCTTTTGGATTGTTCAATTTCGGTGCGACAGCTCGATTTGAATTATTTGGTGCGAATGCAATTTTCAGAACCAATGTTAACAACCTATTTGATACAGTTTATATCATGGAATCTAATTCAAGTATTCCTGCAGATGAAACATCTGAAACTTGGAATGGTATCAATACAGAGAATAGTGTTTGGTTTGGTTTTGGTAGAACTTGGAACGCTTCATTGAGCTTCAATTTCTAATAAGGATCCAACGTAAAAAAGTTAAAAGCCACCCTTTTGGGTGGCTTTTTTATTACAGGTTGATGAGAGCGCTTACGATTCTATGATCTGAAACATCCCTGCTATAGTTGGGAAAACATTGATCAATCAGTAAAGTAGATGCTGTATCGATTTTGTTAAAAAGCGCCTGATTTATTAAAATATGGTCAAGGTCGCTTGGCCATGATGGATAGCTCCAGTTAATTGGAGAGCCGGATGATACATGACGGTCAGTGTACACAAAGTTTATTGAATCGTTATAAAACGTAGCAATAGATTCGTCAGTAATATCATCATTGAAATCACCTAGTAATATTCCAGCCTGATTAGCTAGCTCTTCAAGCATATACTGACGTATTGCAGTAGTTGCTTCTTGACGATCTTCGATACCATCACCACAACACTTTAAGTGAATATTAATGAGATTGAAAGTATCTGCGCCTACTTTAGCTTTCCACCGTACAGGAGGCCGTGGCCAAACTTCATCTTGCAAAATAATCTCAGGTTCTTCTATTGAGCTGATGGTACAGGTATTGTAAGCAAATGCTAGATCAAGACTTCCTGATAAATCTATAACCCAACCTTCATAAACAGCCATGCTATTTAAGACCTGCTGCATTTTGAAATTATTATCAATTTCTTGAAATGCAATGATGTCTGGTTGATAGTAGTCAATGATGTCAATTACGGACTGTTCAGTAGATGTGCTTTTTGGAAAAAATTGCAAATTCCAGGTCCAAACCTCTATTTGATCTTGTACAATGGGTAGTCCACAACTTACTAAGTGTACATTTTCGATTAATTGACCACATGTTTGTACTTGACTACTGATCTCTGGCTTTTTGATAATCACAGGGTCATTGCATGATAGTATGATTAAAGGAATTATTAAATAGAGTAGATAATTTTTTTTTCGCATGTAAATAGATAATTTTTTTGATTTTGCATCAAATAAAATTAGAACGTTTATGGAAATTCTAGGTTGCACATATGATCTTAACATATGCATCAAATAGAACCATACCATAGATGGCAAACCTACTACGATTCTGCTGCTGATACGCGATCTCCATTCTACGGAAAAGAATACAACTATGACTTGTACTCGGAGACCATCTACGGCTACTATATAGACCCAGGTTGGGATTCCTTTGGGTCGGAAACTCTGTATATCAAAATTCTATTTATTGATTACGATAGAGGGTACACCATCATAGAAATGATAGGGGAGTGGAACGATGCCATCAACAATGATATCATGCTATTGAAAAGGAATATTCTTGAGAGCCTCATGCGCGAAGGGATCAAAGAATTTGTCTTGCTATGCGAGAATATTCTCAATTTTCATGGAAGTGATGACTGCTATTATGAAGAGTGGTTTGAGGAGGTAGAAGACGGTTGGATTGCTGCTATCAATGTCAGAGACTTTGTCATCGATGAGATGAAACAATTTAATGTAGATATGTACATAAACCTCGGGGGAAGTTTAACCATTGACAATTGGCGAGCGCTTAACCCATTGAAATTTTATCAACTCGTAGAGCACATGATTCAGCGAAGGCTTACGTGATTTCTTTTACCTCTGCCAGCTGATTTATTAGGTACTTTCTTCCGCTGGTCAGGTCTTTACAGATGACCCTTGTCCTTTTCATTTCTAGGTACTCAAATGATTTCTTGTTGAAAAGGAATGAAGTGCCCGGTTCCAAGTCTTTTAGTAGTAATTGCTCGGAGGGATGATCGTATGCTTTTAGGATCTGGTATAGATGTGGATCGGAGCAGCTGGACGCTTTAGGATTAGTCAGATATGCCTGCAGCGAAGTCAATACTTTTGGTGGAAATACATCACTATTTAAGACTGGCGTAGCGACTTTGATAAAGTTCTCCTTCCATTCGTTACCATGTGGCTTTACAGATCTCTTGTGCGTGTTATAAGTGACCAGATGTGCTACTTCATGTAAGTAGGTGATTAAGAAGGCGTAGGTATTCAGGTCATTATTGATCGTAATGGAATGCTTATTACCTAAAGGATCAAACCTGTAGTCCCCAAACTTGGTCCTACGTGCTTTTTTTATTCGAAAATCAAAATTGAGTTCCTCGTACAACCTAACGCAGTAGGGGATTGCCCCGTCCGGGACAAATCTGCTAAAAACGGAAGCAGCCGTACTCATACTTATTTTTTCCTCATTACTACCTTTACAGGTACTCCTTCAAGGTCAAAGTGCGATCGTAGCTTATTGACCAAGAAACGTGTGTAAGGTTCTTTTACATCTTTTGGATAGTTGCAGAAAAACGCAAAAGTTGGACTTTTCGTCGGTAGCTGCGTGATGTATTTGATCTTGATGTACTTACTTCTGACAGCTGGTGGTGGATAATGCTCAATTTCAGCTTGCATGACCTCATTGAGTTTCGAGGTTGCAATTTTACGACTTCTATTGTCATATATCTCAAGCGCTTTCTCGATCACTTGAAAGATTCGCTGTTTATTAAGGACACTACAAAAAATGATTGGTGAGTAGGCGAGAGGTCCTAATTTGTCATGAATTTGTTTGGTGATATCCCGAACAGTATTCGTTTCTTTAGTCATCAGATCCCACTTGTTGATCATAATGATTGCTCCTTTTTTGTACTTATCAGCAAGAGCTAGGAGGTTTACATCTTGAGATTCGAGACCGCGAGCAGCATCGATCATAATGATGCATATGTCACTATCCTGTAGTGCTTGGAGTGCTCTCAATACAGAGTAGAACTCTATGTCTTCATGTACTTTGGATTTCTTTCTGATACCTGCCGTATCGGTGAGGAAAAAATCCTTACCAAACAGGTTATATCTTGTGTTGACTACGTCTCTAGTGGTACCAGCTATGTCAGTTACGATGCTACGGTCGACACCAATCAGCGCATTAAGGAAGGATGATTTGCCTACATTTGGTCGACCCAGTATGGCAATTTTAGGTAGGTCATCTTCTTCAGGTATGACTTCGTCTTCAAAATACTGAACGATTTCGTCGAGCAAGTCACCTGTTCCAAACCCTGAAACAGACGAAATAGCCATTACCTCTGCATCCATGCCCAAATTATGAAATTCGTGCGCATTCATAGCTCTAGCCGGATTATCTGATTTGTTAGCTGCTATGATCAAAGGTTTATTCAATTCTCTCAGGACAATGGCAAATTCCTGATCTAGCGGATGTATGCCTTCATGCGCATCGACCATGTACAGGATGACCGTAGCCTCTGAAAGAGCTGCTTTGACTTGTTTCCTGATTGCGTATTCGAAAATATCGTCGGAACCTACTACATACCCTCCAGTATCTATAACAGTGTACTGCTTACCATTCCACTCACCAACTCCATAGTGCCGGTCTCTAGTGACCCCAGACTCATCGTCCATGATCGCTTCCTTGCTCTCTATCAGTCTATTGAAAAGTGTAGATTTACCAACGTTAGGTCGACCTACGATTGCCAGAATATTAGCCAATGTATTGTTTGTTTATGGAATGAATTGCTGCCGCAAAATTGGTCATTTAATTTAAGTAACCGAACCTATCCAGTGACTTATCATTTTTGCGCCAGTCTTTTTCTATCTTGACGAAGATCTCAAGGTGCACTTGCTTCGCAAAGAATGCTTCCATTTCTTTTCTGGCAGCTGTTCCTACTTCTTTTAAGGATTGTCCGCCTTTGCCAATAACAATGCCTTTTTGACTTTTTCGCTCAACATAGATCAGTGAACTAACATGGATGATATTCTCTGATTCTTTAAAAGACTCAATGACTACCTCGCAACTGTAAGGGATCTCTTGTTTGTAATACAGAAATATCTGCTCTCGTAGCATTTCACTTGCAAAAAATCGTTCTGTCTTATCTGTAAGGGTGTCTTGTGGAAAGTAGGGAGGGTGTACGGGGAGCAGCTCAAGGATGCGTTCGAATAGCTGATCTGTATTTTTAGAGGTAATGGCGGATACTGGTAGTATCTCTAGCGTTGGGTACAAGCTGTTCCAATGCGTGGTTTTGTCCAAGACCTGGCTTCCTACCCCTTGGTCTATTTTATTGATGACAAGTATAGTCGGTGTAGAACTTTCCAATGCATGCTTGAGAATAGGCATTTCCACGTTCTTCTCACCCAGTTCTACAACGATTAAAATGATATCAGCATCTTCCAAGGACGATTTGACGAAAGTCATCATGCTTTCTTGCAGCTTATAACTGGTTTCAATGACACCTGGGGTGTCACTGTAGATCATTTGGAACTCAGTGCTGGTCAAAATGCCAAAGATCCTGTGCCGTGTGGTTTGTGCTTTGTTGGTAATGATGGATAGCCTCTCACCGACAAGCGCATTCATCAAAGTGGATTTTCCCACGTTCGGTTTCCCAATAATTGAGATATACCCTGCCTTAAAATCCTTTTGTTCGTCCATGTGGACGCTAAATTAAATTAAAATAAACCACTATCGTTCATTCTATCAAGGCCTTACAAAAAAATGGTGTGGAAGTAACAAATAATTAGTTGACAAAGCTTTGCGATTGTCGGTAGGCTTTATAATTTTGCACTCATATCGCGGGGTGGAGCAGTTGGTAGCTCGTCGGGCTCATAACCCGAAGGTCACAAGTTCGAGTCTTGTCCCCGCTACTTAGAAGGTTTTTAGCAAACCTTCACGAACCCCTAAAACAATGGTTAACAGCGTTTTAGGGGTTTTTTTATGTCCTTAATAGTTCATTGATATTCGCTGAAATTCGGGTTTTTGTTATTAAATTTATTATTAATAAATCTGATGAGAAAATATCCCTCTATATCTGCAGTATATAATCGACTGAACTATAAATCGAAAAATGGATATGCTCCTGTGTACTTTCGACTTTATTATAGAGGTAAAACGGACTATCTGATAATGAAGGACATTCCTCCAGTGCACAAACTGGACTGGATCGGAGATCAAGGACAGAGCTTGTATGTCGCAAATCCAGCAATCAACGGCCGTATTAACCAGCTCATCACGCAAGCTAGAGACTGGTCTCAAGGGAAGGTTTTTAACGAAATACCAATTACAATTGCCGAAATCAAAGAATACCTAAAGGGAGCAAATCAAAATGAGACCTTTAACCAGTTTATCGATCGGTACATCTTGAAAATAAACAAGAATAAGGCCGAGGACGAAAAGCTAGCATATAGAACAATTCAAACCTATCGAAGCTTCGAGGTTCGGATTAATGAATTTAATCCGAAGATTCTCTTCGAAGATATTACTCCGTCCTGGGTGTCCAAATTTGAGCGATGGCTGGCAGTAGAGATGAAACTCAAGGGAGTGACTAGAGTCAAGCATTTTGATAAGCTAAAGATTTGTTATCGAGCTGCAAGAAAGGAGGGTCTGGTAAAATATGATGAAGCCTTACTTTTTGATGATATAAAGATTAAAGAAGAGAAGTCGAGACGAATCAGCCTGACTCAGACGGAATTGAAGAAACTGAGAGATACAGTTTTAGATGATGAAAGAGATGAGTTTTTTAAGAACATCTTTCTCTTTGGTTGCTTAACTGGTCTCTATTACAGCGACATTAGATTGCTAAAAGTCTCAAATATAGAAGAGGTCTCCTTTGATGATCATCAAAACCAAAAGACAGCGACCTACATAACAAGTCAGAGATCTAAAAATGATGAGGATTTCGTAGTTCCGGTATTTCCTGATACCAAACTTATCTTGGATAGTTATTCAAACTTTCCAGAGGCTAATGAAGGGGAATTGTTTAGTGGACTTATTTCTGATCAGAAATTTAATTTGAAGCTGAAAGGAATAGCTAGTCAAGTGGGGATCACGAAGTTACTGAGCGCCAAGGTTGCCAGGCATACGTTTGCCGAGTTGATGGTGAGTATTGGAATTCCAATGAAGAAGGTTGGACGTGCGCTTGGACATACTCAGGTTAGCACTACCGAGATATACGGCCGTCAGTCGAAGGCGAGCGCAATGAGGGGCTGGGGCGAGTTTAAACTCTAATAAATAAAAAATGATGGACTGGAACAAAGCTTATATTGAAACCGCAAAAGAGCAAATTGACGAAGCGAAGCATCTTGTAAAAGAGTTCCTCGAAAAACACCCCGAAATTTCAGATGATTTGTCTGGAAATGAACAACACTGGCAGGCTATTGCAAGGGAGAAAGTGAAGGGATATTTGCTAAGCTGGTACGGAGAAAACCTTGACCAATTAATCACAAATAATCGTCAAATTGAAAGTCCTGTTAAGAGTTTGACATATTCTAAATTTAGAAGAGATCTTTATGATCAGTTCTCTTGTAGGAAAGACCTTAGTAATAGCCATGATGCAATCAGAAGATTTGTTACCTACCAATTCAAGGATTTAAGAGACCAAGCAAGAAAACTATACACTGCAAGAAAGAAAGAGAATCATGATGGATGGGTGAATATTCATGAAAATGATCGAGACTTATTGTTTGAATCCAGTGTTGAAAAAGTAATGGCGCTTCAATTTAAGATAGAGGTTATTGAGCAGATTGTTTATCATCACAACGATAAGTTTGATAAAGAGATTGGTTTGTCTGTTACGGGTCAGATCAAGAATAGTGAGCCAGATGCAGATTTGAAAAATAAAGATGCTATTCCAAAAATACCTGATGAAATGAGATCAATTCTAGGGGATATAGCCGATTGGGGAACAATTTTTACATTCTTGCTCGATCAGTGCATTATCTTATCAGATTTAAGGGCCAGAGATCTAGATCAAATCCAGAAAAGAACAATCTTAAACTTCATCGATCTTCTTATGGACAGGTGCTATTTCAAGGAAGAGTTTAATCGGAAGTGGACAAAAGTAATAGACTCATGGAAATCAAGTTTTGATGGTCTGGAAATAGGAGGTAAGGATAATTTTAATGGGACTAATCGTTACAAAATTGATCTAAATGGTATGAAAAAGAAAAAGAAGTACTTGGACGAAAGTTGGGAGGATCAATTTCCGTCAAAGTGTTAGATACCCTCTCATTTACAAGTAGCATACTCCTTAATCAATTCTTTCAAATTGTGCCTTAGTAAGGTTCCTTATATCATTGTTGCCCGAGCTGGAAGAGTTTAGTTAAGCTAAAGAGTCAAAACCATTGATTTGTTTTAGGTAATAAGCGCGAATGAACGGCGAATGAACGGCGAATGGTGAAGGTTATCATTCGTACCATTCGCCGTTGGTCTGTTTTTCTTTTTTTTTCATGGTGCCATCAGCATATTTGAAAAAAAAAGCAAAAATATGAATTCACCAGAACACTACCGATTACTTCCAGCTGAACCCGTTATTGAACGACTGGAATCGTACGAACGCAGGTTAGCATTGCTTGAGCAGGAAAATAAAAAAATGACTTCTGGCAGGCCCGAAAATAGAAATTTGACCCGGGACGAAGCATGTCATCAACTGAAGTGCAAATTAACCAAGCTCCACGAGTTGATAAATAATGGGCATCTCACCTCGATTAAATTAGGCCGTAGAACACTAATAACTCAGGAATCGATCGATAGGTATATCGCTCGCCTAACGGCAAAAAAATAGCCATTCCTAGGAATGGCTATTGCCATGGTGTGTGTATTTTTTTTCACCGGAAATGCTGTAA
>JBLHTU010000021.1:0-33191 GCA_047627515.1 Cyclobacteriaceae bacterium
CAACTGTGTGCTGAGTTGCTAAAATAACGAAAGATACCCAAAGACTGATTTGTGCCGACCAACTTATTATGTACGATATTTTTTTTGAGCGCTTGTAGTGCTTATTCACTGCATGATGACGGTGCTTTTGCTGGAGATAATCTTTCAGGTTTGACTTTGATCGCGAGTAAGTATGTGCAGCTGGGGAGATACTAACAGCACAATTTGCTTGAGATGCAAAATGTTGTATTAGAAGGTCATCATCACCTCCATTGATATGTTGGAATTTATTATATCCATTGATTGACAAAAAATAGGAGCGTCTAATGGCAAGATTTCTACCGACAGCCATGACAGGATTAAAAAGGAGTGATGTAGTGATATAGTAAAGGCTGCTTGTAAAGGTTTCAAAGGATATGTATTTACCTAGCAAAGTGCGAGGTGTTAATAGTGGACTTACTCCCAATACAAAATCGATTCCTAGTTCCAATTTTTGAGACATATGGGAAGACCATTCAACTGTTGCAGGAAGGCAATCAGCATCCATCAACAAGACGCATTCATTTCTAGCTTTCTTTATTCCCAGTGTTAATGCATATTTTTTCGGGCTGAAATGGTCAGGTATGTGATCAATGACAATGGTTGAAACGTTAGCATACTTGGTCTCAAATGCCTTCATAATATCTAGGCTGTCATCAGTACATCGATCTAGTACTATGATTATCTCATCAGGCACATGCTTCTGCTGTTGCAATGCTGGTATGAGTATTGGTAGTTGGATAGCCTCATTTCTGGCCGCGATGACCACGGAAAAGGACGAAGTCGTAACAGGGTATTTTTTTTTCTGCTCTGACAACCAAGCAAACACTCGAATCAAGTGATCAATAAGAAGAAAAAATACAAGGCAGTAAAAAAAGATAGATAGCAGCACCCAATTCATTTGTAAACATCAAAATGAAGCTGCAAATAAATAACTAATCTCATTGAGCAAAGGTATTTTTGCAGCCTTTATGAAATTTGAATTACAGCATACCGACCCAAAAAGCAGCGCAAGAGCAGGAGTGGTTCACACAGATCATGGATTGATCGAAACGCCTATTTTTATGCCGGTTGGGACAGCAGGAACGGTAAAGGCAGTGCATCAGCGAGAATTGGTGGATGATATAGCCGCTCAGATCATTCTCGGAAATACATATCATTTGTACTTGAGGCCTGGCCTCGATGTGATTTCCAATGCTGGAGGACTGCATAAGTTTACTGGTTGGGCAGGACCAATCCTGACCGATAGCGGTGGTTATCAAGTTTACTCACTGGGTGATCGTCGAAAAATCAGAGAAGAAGGAGTCAAGTTTCAATCACATATTGATGGGTCCTCTCATGATTTCACACCAGAGCATGTCATGGATATTCAGCGTCAAATAGGCGCTGATATCATTATGGCTTTTGATGAGTGTACGCCTTATCCATGCGATATTGACTATGCGACCAACTCCATGCATATGACACATCGATGGCTAGTCAGATGTATGAACCGTTTTAAAACAACGGACCCGCTGTATGGATATGATCAAACTTTGTTTCCTATTGTGCAGGGCAGTACGTATCCTGAATTGCGGAAGCAGTCTGCAAATTTTATCGCTGAGCAAGATGCTGAAGGCAATGCGATAGGAGGGTTGTCAGTTGGAGAGCCTCATGAAGATATGTATGCTATGACCGACTTGGTGTGTGGCATATTGCCACAAAATAAACCAAGGTACTTGATGGGCGTCGGAACGCCAGCCAATATATTAGAATGTATAGCACTGGGCGTTGATATGTTTGATTGCGTGATGCCGACGAGGAATGCTCGTAATGGCATGATGTTTACCACCGAAGGGATTATCAATATTAGAAATGAAAAATGGGCGCAAGATTTTTCTCCTATCGACCCCGGTTTAGGAGGATATGTCAGCACACAATATTCTCGCGCTTATGTTAGACATTTGATTCGATCCAAAGAGATTCTAGGTGCTCAAATAGCAACGATTCATAATTTAACCTTTTATTTATGGTTAGTAAAAGAAGCTCGCAAGCAGATAAAAAACGGAACTTTTGCCGTTTGGAAAAATATAATGGTAGAGAAAGTTAGTAGGCGACTTTGATGAAGAAGCTGGACGTTTATATCCTTAAAAAGTTTTTGACAACATATGTTTTTGTTGTGCTAATACTTGTATTGATCATTTGCGTGATTGACTTCACAGAGAAAAATGATGATTTCATAAAGAATAGCGTCCCATCTCTATTTATTCTCAAATATTATCTAGCATTTATTCCTTGGATATCCAGTTTGATCACGCCGATCACTGTTTTCATTGCAACTGTTTTTGTTACATCTAAGCTTGCTGCCAATACAGAATTGATTGCTATTCTTGCAAGCGGTGTCAGCTTTAGAAGGCTTCTCTTCCCCTATCTTATTGGCGGGATAGTAGTAGCATCGCTTAGCTTTTATTTGAATGCTCAAGTGATTCCTATCGCTAACAAGTATAGAATCGCTTTTGAGATTGAGTATACTCAAAAACCCTTTTATTTCAGTGACCGAAATATTCATATCAAAGTAGGTCCAAGCGAGTACATCTACATGGATCGGTACAACAATCAGCGCGATGTCGGTTACCGAGTCACATTAGAGAAGATCAATGATCAAAATATGTTGGAAAAGCTTCATGCCAATCGAATCCAGTGGGATACAACGAGCAATAAGTGGCAATTGATGTCTTGGCAGAAACGTGTGCTAACACCTGAAGGGGAGCAGTTTACCAGCGGGCTGGAGATGGATACTACTTTACTGCTTTCGCCGGATGATTTTGAGAATAAAGATCGTCTGTGGGAAACGTTGACCATGAAGGAACTCAATGCTCATATTGATTTACAGTTGTCTAGAGGTGCGGAAGACGTGCAGGTGTATAGGATAGAAAAGTACATTCGTTTTATGCAGCCTTTTTCAGTACTGGTACTGATGTTTATCGGTGTAATTGTGTCTTCCAAAAAGTCTAGGCAAGGGACTGGATATCAGATTGCACTGGGTTTTCTAATTGCTTTTGTCTATATAATTGCTTTTGTTTTGGCTAAGTCGATCGCAGAAGCCAACACATTCAATCCAATCATTTCAGTTTGGATTCCTAACATCCTCTTTAGTATGGTTGGAGTGCTGATGTACCACACAGTTCCTCGATGAGTCAGGTCATTAAGGATTATTTATTTCTTCACCTAATTGTCTTAACATGGGGGTTTACGGCAGTTTTGGGTCTCTTAATAGATATTCCTCCCGTGGAGATGGTTTTCTTCCGCACGGGTCTATCTGCGATAGGAATCATGATTATTATGGGTGTACGTGGACTCTCATTTCGGCTCGACAGCAGAAGATCGACTAAGCAAGCTGTGCTAGTAGGGGTACTTTTGGGTGCTCATTGGATCTTATTTTTCCTTTCTGCGCGATTGTCCAATGCGTCAGTTTGCTTAGCAGCAATGGCAACCACTAGCCTGTGGACTAGTTTGATTGAGCCTATCTATTTTAAAAAGAAAATTCAGGCATTTGAATTCTCCCTAGGTTTAGTTGCATTTATTGGGATGATCATTATTTTCAATGTAGAAGTAGACTATCTGTTAGGACTGACACTGGCAGTCATCTCTGCTATTCTTGCAGCTGTATTTACTGTAATTAACTCTCAATTGACGCAGGCTAACCATCATTTTGCGCTGACTTTTTATGAGATGTTATTTGCCAGTCTGTCAATTGTGTTGTTTTTTCCTTTCTACAGGTTTTATTTTTCTGCAGGGGACTTGGTATTACTTCCTACTTTGTCTGACTGGGGTTATTTATTAATACTAGCTGGGGTCTGTACCGTATTTGCTTATTCTTATAGTATCAAGTTGATGAAGCGATTATCAGCATTTTCTGTGAATCTGTCTGTGAATTTGGAGCCAATCTATGGGATTTTATTGGCTCTGATCATTTTTGGAGAAAGTGAAGAAATGAAGCCTGGTTTTTATCTCGGTACAGGGTTGATCATGTTGTCTGTCTTAGCATATCCCATCTTGAATAAACGATACAATAAAAAACCGATCGAAACGGATATCCTTCGTTAGACTGATCCGTATACTCATAGCAAAACTCAAAATATGCTATTAACAACTACGAATACAATTGAAGGTAAGTCAATCGAGAAATACTATGGAATGGTGACTGGTGAGGCGATTATAGGCGCTAATCTATTTAAAGATATTTTCGCAGCAATCACTGATATTGTTGGCGGACGATCTGGAGCATATGAGCAGGCCTTAAAAGAAGCAAAAGATATTGCGGTCAAAGAAATGCAGGATGCAGCTGCCTTACAAGGTGCTAATGCTGTAATTGCTATTGATTTAGATTATGAGACTGTCGGAAAGCAAGGAGGGATGTTGATGGTTAGTGCGAGTGGGACGGCAGTGCGACTGTCATCTTAGCATAAAAACTTGAGCGTCTTCTATCGAAGGTTCTTCTGTAAATAGTCCAAAAACTGCTGACCCTGACCCTGACATAGCCGCATAAATAGCTCCTTTGCGAAATAAGTGGTCCTTGGTTTGAGCAATTTGAGGATGTGATTTAAAAACGCTTTGCTCAAAATCATTAATTAGATTTCCGGACCAGAGTCCCATATCAGAAGCCAAGACATTTGATATTGGTGTAATATTTGGATTTGGAATGACACCCGCATAAGCCTCCGTTGTACTTACATGAATATCAGGGTGAATGACAGCTAAATAATAGCCTGATAAATTAATATCGGCTTGCGCTAGGAATGTACCTGTGCCAGTAGCGAGTGCAGGTGTATTATCGATGAAAAAGGGGCAATCGCTGCCTAGTTCAGCGGCATATTCCTGCAAACCTAAACTTGATATTTTCAAATCGAAGATGGCATTGAGAAGTTTAAGTGTAAAGGATCCATCTGAGGAACCCCCACCTAGTCCAGCGCCCATTGGGATTACTTTGTGTAAATGAATGTTCACAGGCGGAAGCTTATATTGATCCTTCAATAGTTTGTATGCAACTACACATAAATTACTGTCTGAATCACCGGGGATTGAGAGTCCAGACTGCTTAAATGAAAAGGAATCAGCTTCTACTATTTCGATTATATCCCGCCACGGGATAGGAAATAGACAGCTTTCTATGGTATGATAGCCATCAGCTCTTCTCGAGAGGACACGGAGTCCAAGGTTTATTTTCGCATTAGGAAAGGCAAGCATAAGCTGTAGTGGAAATCAGCAGCCATCGGCGAATACCGAGTTGATGGCTGTTGGTAATTTCTATATGTTATTTATCCATCATGTCTATTATCTCTTCGCTGATTCCTGTCATAGAGTACCCACCGTCATGGTAGAGGTTCTGCATGGTTATCATTCTACTTAGATCAGAAAATAAGAACAAACAATAATTTGCACAGTCAGCTGCTGGCGCATTGCCTAGCGGAGAAATTTTATCTGCAAAATCAAAGAAATTAGAAAATCCATCTATCCCAGAGCCAGCTGTAGTCATAGTGGGTGATTGAGAGATCGTATTTACTCTTACTTTTTTGGATTTACCAAATCGATATCCGTAGCCTCTTGCTACAGATTCAAGTATAGCCTTGGCATCTGCCATGTCTGTATAAAACGGGAAGGTTTTTTGTGCCGCAATGTACGATAGCCCTACTACAGAAGCCCACTCGTTCAGTGCGTCTTGTTTCTCAGCTACGTGCATCATTTTGTGAAAAGACAAGGCAGAAACATCGATAGATTTTTGGAACCAGTCATAGTTTAGGTTACCATAATCCCTTCCTTTTCGGATGTTTGGGGACATGCCTATGCTGTGAAGAACAAAGTCCAACTTACCACCTAAAATATCTGTCGATTTTTCAAACAGGTTGTTAAGCTCATCCACTGAAGTAGCGTCAGCAGGTATGATTTCGGCTTTACACTGCTCAGCTAATTCATTGATTTTTCCCATTCGCATGGCGATAGGGGCATTAGTCAAGGTGATGATGGCACCTTCTTCAACCGCTCTTTGTGCAACATGCCAAGCGATAGAATTTTCATCCAGTGCGCCCGATATTATTCCTCTTTTACCTTTTAGTAGTTGATGAGCCATTTAATTTAAGTTTTGATTGTAAAAATACTATTTAATACCAACTTGAGTACTTCAAACATTGGATACAATGACGACTAAGTCACAGACTCAATCAGTTCTTGAGCATTTTTATAAGCAGATGCAGAAGGTTTGTCTCCAGCTATCATCGTTGCAATAGCTGAAACTCTTTCTTCATCATTCAGTTCTTTGACTTGTGTGATCGTTTTTGCTTGGTTGTTGTCTTTATAGACAAAGAAGTGCTTGTCTCCACCCGCTGCAAACTGTGGCAAGTGACTGATACTTATGACTTGATGACGCTTCGACATGGCTTTCATCATCTGAATCATCTTAAGCGCTATTTCACCTGAGACACCCGTATCGATTTCGTCAAATATAATAGTGGGAAGAGATTTTTTGGTGGCAATTAAATATTTGATCACGAATATCAGCCTTGAAAACTCACCACCTGAGGCGACATCTCTAAGAGGCTTGGCAGGCAAACCTTTATTGGCAGAAAAGAGAATCTGTATTTTATCGCTGCCCGAACTATCTAGTGCTTGCCTTGTTAGTTTGAATTCGATCTGACCATTTTCTATCCCAACTTTATGAATGGCATTTTCTATTGATTTTGCTAACTCAATAGCATGAAGTTGTCTCGCTTGTGAAAGTTTTTTTGCCGTCTTATTGGCCGTTTCGTACGCTAGATTTCTTACTGTTTCAGCTTCCTTAATAGTTGCTTCTTTGTTGTCAATATGAGACAATTCTTCAACAAGTCTATCTCTGATATCAAGTAAAAAACCAATATCACTTACTTGGTGCTTCTGAGTGAGCCTATTGTACTTATCTAGTGATTCACTGACAACCAGGATTCTCTCGGGATCTACGATGATGTCCTCTTCTTTCCGTTGAAGATCGCTATGTAGGTCTTTTAGATCTAGTAGCGCACTTTGTACCCTTTCTGTAAAAGCGCTGAAATCTGCATTTAGACTTGATAATCTGGATAGATTTTCCTTTAATATGCTTAGTTGAGATAGGACGGGTATCTCAGATTCATCCAGTAGGTGAGATGCCTCTCGTAGCCGTTGAGTTATTTCTTCGGCATGCTCCAGTAGTTGCTGCTCTGCTTCCAACGCAGGAACGTTCAGCTTTTCTAGTTCGGCTTCTTCCAATTCAGCAAGAACAAATCGTTTATAGTCCTCTTCCTGAGTAGACAGTGCCGTAGCAGATAGCAGGTCATTCAAATGCTTCTCTGACTTTGCAAATTCAGCAAATTGCCTTTTATACTCATCTAGTAGCAATGGGTGCTGAGAATAAGTGTCAACAATATTGAGTTGGTAGGATTGTTCTGCAAGCAGCAAACCATCATGCTGCGAATGTATGTCTAAGAGAGAAGGGCTTAATGCTTTTAGTACATTGAGGGTAACAGGTGTGTCGTTGATAAATGCTCTTGATTTGCCAGAAGGGCTTATTTCGCGTCTGATGATACATTCGTCATCATAATCAAGGTCATTTTCGTCAAAAAAATCTTCGAGTTTATAAGCCGCAACCCCAAACGTGCCTTCGACGGTGCATTTGACCTGATCATTCCATAATACTTTTGTATCGGCTCTATGCCCCATCAGTAAACCTATCGCTCCCAGCATGATTGACTTACCTGCACCAGTTTCACCCGTTATGATGCTCAGTTGATGAGCAGGCGATAAATCCAGTGATTCAATCAGTGCATAATTTCTAATGGAGAGATGTAAGATCATTGATCAGTTGTCGACTTTGTTTCGATCCAAATTTCTTTGACTGAGGACAAATCTAAAATGATCTTATGTTGCTTTGTGTCTTTACAGACTAAATTCTTCTTTTCTAGTTTGATAACACGAAGTAGTCTGACTGATTTGTTGTCCAATACAAAGTGAACGAACTGCTCTTTGTACTTATCAATTTCTTTGATTAGTTGCCCATTTGTTAACTGAAGAAGGCGTTTAGACATATTACTTGATGAGTGCTTCGAACTTGTCTCGGGCGGTTGGATCTATATTAATAAGCAGATTGTACACGTTGCGACGTAGGGCAGGGTCTCCTTCTGCAAAAACTTGATTTAACTCACTTGTTTTTGCATCTAAAAATGAAACTGTATAGACAGCCCTGGGCCGCACTTGATTTACGTTGAGTACTTTTTTAAGTGCATCTGATATTATTTTTCTAGCATCTTCTGGTTCCTCACTGAAAATATCCATCGCTAATCTATGGTAATCGTAATAGGCTTCTCGCAATGGGATCATCTGGGTATTAAGAATATTCTCTATCAACCAATAGCGATTTCTAATATTATTGAATTGATCCCAGCCAACATATCCTTGTTGCTGAGACAGGTTTACAATTTGCCATGCTTTCTGAAAATAGGGATCCCCACCCATACTTGAAAAAGAGTCGTAGTCAAAACCAATAACAGTATAGGCATAATAGGCAAGCAAGGAAGTGATATTAGAGGTAAAAGCATTCTCATTGAAAAATAGCGGTTGAGAGGGGAGATACTCAAAAACCCAATCTTTGTCTCCAAAGTTGAAAAGCACAGACTCATAGCTAGAGTTGAAGACAGGTCTAGAAGACAGAATCTGAACGGAAGCGGCATATCGACCTGAGGCGGGCTCACTCAGCTCGGGATTCAGCGTTAGAATTATATTGCAATTAATTTTTTCTTCTTGATTGAACTCATCATCCGTCCACTTGGTGTTGTTTAAGAAATCAGCGAAAGCTGTTTCCATCTCAGTAAATATGTTTCTCTCCGTAATTTGAACCTGATCGGCATTGATAACGACTTTGCAATTGAGTTCTTGAGCAGAAAGCCAAAAGCTCGGGAGTAGGATTGAAATTATTAAAATGGCAGATGATCTCATAGATACTTAGTAACGATCAAATCAATCAGTTCTTCTGCGATTTCAGTTTTTGTTTTTAATAGGCTTCGATGAACTTCTCCTTTTCTATCAAAAACGGTCACTTGATTAGTGTCCATACCAAAACCAACACCTAAAGACTGAATTGAGTTTAGTGCAATCAGATCAAAATTCTTCTTGATGAGCTTTTCCTGAGCATAATTTTCACCACTTTCTGTTTCCAAGGCAAAACCTAAATGGACTTGTGTAGCCTTCTTATTTACGCCTAGGATTGCAGCTATATCTGGATTTTCAACCAAATCAATTGCCTTTCCTTTACCGTCCCTCTTGTTTTTAGTCTGGGAAGGATGCGCTGGCTTATAATCAGCTACTGCTGCTGCAAAGATCACAATGTCCTGTTGCTCGTGTAGTCCCTGAGTAGTTGACAGCATCTCATCAGCTGTATTTACAGCGTGTATCGTAATAGAAGGATGTGTGGGTAGAGTTGATACTGGGCCAGTAATGAATTGTACATGTGCCCCTTGATCTGCTGCTGCTTTTGCAAGAGCCGCTCCCATTTTGCCACTGCTATGATTGCCAATAAATCGGACCGGATCTATTGGTTCTCGGGTAGGGCCAGAGGTGATTAAGATATTTTTCCCCTTCAAAGACTCTTTTTTATTAAAGAATGATTCGATGTGGGCTATTAAATCTTGTGGTTCTGACATTCGGCCTCTGCCGGACAGACCACTAGCCAATTCTCCATTGACGGCATCGACGATTAGGTTGCCGAAGCTTTTCAATCGATCGATGTTTGATTGAGTAGCAGGGTGGGCCATCATATCTAGGTCCATTGCTGGTGCAATCATGACCGGACATCTGGCGGATAAATAGGTGGCAAGTAATAGGTTATCGCAGATGCCATTGGCCATTTTAGCTATCGTGTTGGCGCTCGCTGGCGCCACGATAAACAGATCCGCCCAAAGGCCCAGTTCTACATGGTTATCCCATGAACCACTCTCTTTTTCAAAAAAATTCCTATGTACCGGTCTTTTGGAGAGAGTAGATAGTGTCAGTGGTGTGATGAAGTCAGTGGCACTATCTGTCATTATTACTTCCACTTGTGCACCTGACTTGACAAGTAAGCGCACAAAAAAAGCGGTCTTATAGGCTGCAATAGACCCGGTGACCGCTAATAATATTTTCTTACCCGAAAGCATCGGATAAAATTACTCTTCTGTTGTTTCGGCTACTTCTGGGTATCGGAAAGATACTTCGTTGTTCAAAAACTCTTCAATAGCAGTAGTTGAAGGCTTGGGCATTCTTTCGTAAAATTTAGAGATTTCAATTTGCTCTCTATTTTCGAAGATCTCTTCAAGATTGTCCACTGAAGAGGCAAACTCAGCTAATTTACTGTTCAATTCTTCTTTCTGAACACTAGCAATTTGACGTGCACGTTTTCCAACTATTGCAATTGATTCGTAGACGTTACCAGTAAAATCTGCTATGTCGTCGTTATTCCTTGTGATGATAGATGCGTTAATAGCCATTCTTATGAATTATTTAGATCTGCAAATTTAGTCAATTCTTCGATTGTTTCAGCATAAATCTTTTCAGCACTTTTAATGAATTCGCTGTCAGGAAATTTATCAACCATTTTTTGGTAAAGCTGCAGTGATTTTTCAAACCTTTCTTTTTGTCTTCTTTCGATACTAACCATTGCAAACTGATACGCAGCGTCTACTAAGTAATAAGCGACATCGTCTTGATAATCGGAATCGGGGTATTCTTTTTGAAAGTTCTCAAAGGCTACAATTGCTGCCTTATGGCGTTGGATCGTATAGTATAACTTGGCGCTTTCGTAAGCTTTAGTCTCAAGTTTATCCTGAAGGCCATTGATCAGCTTATCTGCTTCAGTGGAATATTCCGAGTAAGGGTATTTGTTGATAAATAACTGCAACGCCGCGATAGACTCGTACGTACTTGTCTGATCTAATGCAGGTTCTGGAGATTGCAAATACAAGGAATACGCATACATGTACTCAGCTTCCATCGCATACTCTGACCTAGAATACACATCAGAGAAAGTCTTGAAGTAATGAGAACTCAGAATGAATTGGTCTTGGTAGAAATAACTATATGCATATTTAAAGTTTGCAATTTCTGCTTCTTCCGTCCCTCGGATTATGGGTAAGATCTCCTCTAATAAAATATTTGTACGGTAATAATCTTTGTCCTCGAAGTAGACAAGCGCTGCTTCATATTTCTCCTTCCAGTCTGCACTTTTACGCACTTTTTGGAATTTGCTGCAAGCAGTTAGAGCAATAATGACAATTAATAATGTGAGACTGTTTATATTCAAAAATCGCATAGATGCTGAGTAAACGCGCAAAACTACAATACTCTGTATGAATTAGTTGTTAAAGAATGCAAATGATTCTAATTAGAACCTCCTTTTCGAGCATTTTTCACTCCCGGAGGTGGGGTTTGACGAGGTGGCCCAGATACGTTTTTGTTATTTTGATTGCTAGGACCTCCGGATGAAGGTGACCTTGATCTGTCGATAGGTTGAGGTTTACTGTAGATATTTAACAGCAGTGGCCTTTTGTCATATAGCCAACCAAAACCGTCTAGTGATTTGTCGTCTTCATTTAGCTCATGAGGAGGGATGATTCTGCCTTCTGGCTGCGTATAGACTGTAATGGTGCTGATGTCATTGTCTTTGAAAATGATATTCATGCTGCTGCAGAGTAATCGATTCATACCAATCATGAGACTGTCATTTTCATCAAGGATGAAGAAAATTGACTCTCCGTTTCCATCAACAAAAATATTATTGATCATACTTGAATCAAAATAGGCAATCATATTGCGGCCTTTGATTTGATTGTAGTTTTTCAATGTATCCTGGTTAATCAAAAAAGCATCGTGATGTAGCAGCATCCTATCGATGGATTTCTCAGAGACTTCCATCTCAATGGTATCAGCCCTGATCTGATTTTGGTTGGTCCATAATATGGGATCACCATACATCATCATGATTGAGTCAGATAGAAAGTACGCTGCTGAATCTGCTAACCCTTGAAGGTTCTCCTTAAAAATCCTAATCTCTGGATAAGCAAGAATCCTTTTGGCACTATCATATTCACTTTCGATTGCAACAAGTGTGTCAGCCGCAAGGTAGAATGTGTCTTGCTCTAAGATCCTTTTCATGATAGGATTGCCATAAATTACACTGCGACCATTTTCTCGGTCATAATAACCTTCATCACCAGTGATGATCACATCATTGGCCTTTGCGGTCAACATGACTCGCCCTTTCCCTTTGTAGTATTTATTGAGATCATCGAAAAATAGCTGGTCACCTTCCAAGTAGTAATCGGTCGTCTCCACTTTTCCTTCCACAAATTGTGATTGATCTATGTACGTTCTGAACACACCTCCTTTAGAGAATAGCTGAGTGCCGTCCTTATTAATAATCTCTGTAGGGCCATCGGTGTATGCTACTTTTGTTTCCGTGTTGTAGCGTAGTGTATCTGATTTTAGTGTGAAGTCTGGAGAGATTAGAACCACACTATCAGTAAAAATGGCAAATCGCTGCTGACTGTAGAAGGTACCGAATTTACTGGTCAGTGTATTAGTCGTATCAATCAATTTGCCACCATCAAAGTATCGACCAATTTCGAGATCAAGTTGATAGATCAAGTGATTGGTGTAGAGTCTTTGTTCACCTTTCAGATAAATCACATTATTCTTTAGAATGGCTCTTCTTTGTTCTCCATCGTAAGTCAGTCTTTCCGAGGTAATGATCGTTGAGTCATCTACAATCTTGACATTGAAATATGATTCCATCTGATTCTGACTTTTATAGTAGACAGAACTATCATTTGTCACAGTCGTGGATTCTTGTACAAAGATTACATTTGGCCATAGAAATTGAATAGACTCCTTGTTGCGGCCTTGATTTATCAATGAATCAGCTTGGTACTTAATTTTTTTTTGGGCGAGCACCGGTACCAGTGCTATCATAAATAATAAGAATAGTATAAATAATCGTGTCAATTGCTGCTACTTTGAAGTGCAAATCTAGTAGGATTAACGTAACATTATCGTCTTACTTATATGATCAAGCAGGTAATCCATTATATCGAACAGCATCACTTGATTCACGACAGTGATAAGCTCCTTCTTGCTGTCAGTGGAGGGGTCGATTCGATGGTATTGCTAGATCTATTTTCTCACTTGCAGGATCAGCTTTGTCTGCAGCTTCACGTAGCACATTTCAATTATCAGTTAAGAGATTCTGACTCTGATGATGATGAGAAAATGGTCGCTTTAGTTTGTGAGAAAAAAAAAATACCTTTTCATGTTGCGCGTGAAGACACAAAAACCTACGCCGCTAAAAATAAGTTAGGCATTCAGGAGGCGGCCAGAGAGCTGAGGTATAACTGGTTTGCAGAAATAAAAAATAAGTATCAACTCGATCATGTAGTCACGGCTCATCATGCTGATGATAATCTAGAAACGGTGATTTATCATTTGGCCAAAGGCACAGGCATTGCTGGAATGAGAGGTATGCGTCCTGTCAATGCTCAGCAAGTAGTCAGACCGATGCTGGGATGCAGCAAGGCTCAAATTTTAATGTATGCGTCTGAGCATAGGGTTAAATGGAGAGAAGACAGTTCTAATTCGATTTCTGCCTATGATAGAAATCTGATCAGGCATAAGATTTTGCCAGTCATGGCGCAAATAAATCCATCTGTTATTGAAAATTTTCATCGTACGCATGATCGTATGCTAGGAATGGAGCTAATGCTCGCGCAGCAAATCAGTATGATAGGTCAGCGTTATATGGAGCAAAGAGGGGATGTAATTACCTGGCAGACGGGTTGGATGAATGACCGGGTATATGATCAATTGGTTCTTTTTGAAATACTTAGACCTTATGGATTTAATTATCTGATTGTAGATCAGGTCTGGGGTGCGCTTACTCGCTCAATGGGTCAGATATTTCAAAGTAGTAGTTATCAAGTAAATATTGACAGAGGAAGTTTAATCATTACGCCATTGGTTGAGCAGGAGCTTGTGACTGACCTCATGATTGACAGAATCAATGAGCATTATCAAAATGGGAATCTCACTTTAAAGTTAAAGGAGGTCGCTCATCAGAATTACAGCGGGTTGACAAGCGATGAGGTTATGGTAGACCTAGATACACTGTCGTTTCCGTTAATGTGGAGGTCTTGGCAACAAGGTGATACGATCCAGCCGCTTGGCATGAAAGGGCGAAAAAAGATCAGCGACATACTAATTGATGAGAAAGTCCCCAACGTAGAAAAAGATAAAGTAAGCGTTTTAGTAAGTAAGGGCGAAATAGTCTGGCTATGTGGATTTCGTTTAAATCATCGTTTCAGAATAACTCCTACCACCAAAAACGTGTTAGAATTTAAAATCATCAGTGAGCGGACAGAATAGATTCTTGCTTATATAAACTGACTATTGTCATGAGGCTTTAATATCTCGGCTTAGCGCACTAATTTTGATAACTATTAATTTCATACCAAAAACTTAATCAAACACCACAATGAAAGTAACTGTAGTAGGAGCGGGAGCAGTAGGAGCAAGCTGTGCAGAATATATTGCGATCAAAGACTTTGCGTCTGAAGTAGTGCTGATTGACATCAAGGAAGGATTTGCTGAAGGTAAAGCCATGGACTTAATGCAAACGGCATCTCTTAACAGCTTTGATACTCAAATCACGGGTACGACCAATGATTATTCAAAAACTGCTGATAGTCATATCGCTGTCATCACATCTGGGATTCCAAGAAAACCAGGGATGACAAGAGAAGAATTGATTTCAACCAATGCAGGCATTGTGAAGTCAGTGGCAGAAAACTTGATTAAGCATTCACCTGATGTGATCATCATCGTAGTTTCTAATCCAATGGACACTATGACCTATTTGGCGCATCAAGCAACAGGTCTGCCTAAGCATAGAATAATTGGTATGGGAGGTGCTTTGGACTCTGCGAGATTTAAGTATCGTTTGGCGGAAGTATTAGAATGCCCTGCTTCAGATGTAGATGGTATGGTCATCGGAGGCCATAGCGATACGGGTATGATTCCATTGACGAGACTAGCTACACGAAATAGTGTGCCTGTAAGCAGCTTCTTGTCAGGCGATCAGATGGCATATGTGAAAGAAGAAACGAAAGTAGGTGGAGCAACATTGACCAAACTTCTAGGAACTTCTGCTTGGTATGCGCCAGGTGCAGCTGTCTCTGCTATGGTACAGGCAATAGCTTGTGATACGAAGAAAATGTTTCCTTGCTCTTGCTTATTAGACGGTGAGTATGGTCTTTCAGATATCTGTATTGGTGTTCCAGCCGTAATCGGCAAAAACGGCATCGAAAGAATCGTGGAGATTGAGCTTGATGATGCTGAAAAATCTAATTTGCAAGAAAGTGCAGATGCAGTAAGAAAAGTAAACGGCTTGCTATAAACCACTCATTGGTTGACGTACGAAAAAGAATCCCTAGGCATCATGCTTGGGGATTTTTAATTATTTTATTTTTGAATAGGAAGATGATTGAATAGAATAATACTTTCTTAGTAATCATTCCTTAAGTAGATCATTATGCTTGAAAGACATCTCGACCTTATACAGAAAAGCGACCTTGTTAGTAGGGATCTTAGTTGGCTTCAATTTAATCATAGAGTATTGGATCAGGCCAAAAAGGAGGGTAGAAACCTACTTGATCGATTAAAGTTCATTGCGATCACAGCCTCAAACGCGGATGAGTTTTTTATGATTCGGTTAGGCTCTTTGTACAACTATCTGGATTTCGGTACTGAAAGGATAGACTATTCAGGTCTCCGCGCAGATCCGTTTAGAAGAGTGTTAATGGACCGAGTAAAAAAATTTGATCAAGAGCGGCAAGAATTTTTTATCAATGAGATGATTCCTCAGTTTAGATCACATGGATTTGATATCATAGGTTTTGATGGGTTGACAAAGACAGAAAAGGATCGGACTACCAAATACTTTGAAAAAGCGATTTTTCCAATGCTAACGCCAATGGTATATGACCAGTACCATACTTTTCCTATCCTAATGAATAAACTAATGGTCTTTGGTGTGGTAACCAAGACAAAGGGTAAGAACGAGAAAAAGAAAATGTCGTTTATTCAGATTCCTACCAACATACAAAGATTTTATGAAATCGATCGACGAAATATCAAGGTGCTTGTGCCCATTGAAGAGATCGTCCGAGCGAATATTCAAGAGTTCTTTAAGAATGTAAGTGTTATGTCTGCTTCTCTCTTTCGAGTGACTAGAAATGGTGACTTTACACTTGAGGAATCAGAAGATATTGAGGCCAATTTTCTTGAGGAAATGAAGAAAAAACTTAAGACTAGACGTACTGGTAGGGTTGTGCGGATGGAGGTTGAGCAAAACCATGACAAATGGTTGATGAAGCAGCTTAATCAGCGGTATGGTCTCGATGAATATAATATCAGTGAAATCAGAAAGCCAGGCTTGATAGACTACACAGGACTGTGGCAAATTGTAAATGATGAGGATTTTGAGGAGTTACGACCTACTGCGAAAAAACCGATTCCTCCTTTAAGCATGGCAGATTTAGATCACCAAGACATGTTTAAAATTCTCAAGGATAGAGACATTCTGCTTCACCAGCCTTATAACAGTATGGAGCCTCTTCTTGATTTAATTGAGCAGTCGGCGGAAGATCCAAATGTACTATCCATCAAATTGACGATTTACAGATTAGCAAAGAACTCAAGAGTCGTGAGTGCGCTTTTGCAAGCAGTAGAAAATGGAAAGCACGTATCAGTGCTCTTTGAGGTCAAAGCAAGATTTGACGAAGAGAATAATATGAAGGAGGCCCAGCGTCTACAAAAAGCTGGATGCTTCGTGATTTATGGAGTAGGTACACTCAAGACGCATACTAAACTCCTTTTGATCGTACGAAAGGAAAAGGATAAGATTAGAAGATATGTGCATATGGCCAGCGGTAACTACAACGAGTCTACAGCCAGACTATACACAGACATAGGTTATATGACCACTGATGAATCGTATGCTAACGATGTCCAAGAATTTTTTAATGTAATCACAGGACATAGCGAGCCTGAGGATTATAGTACATTGATCACAGCGCCTAGAGATATGCGTGATAAGTTAATTGCTTTGATAAAGCAAGAGGAGGTCAATGCCAATGATGGCAAACCGAGTGGGATTGTGATGAAAATGAACTCATTGCAGGACAAAGATGTCATCGAAGCTTTTTATAGTGCATCGAAAGCGGGAGTGCCTATCAAGCTGATCGTGAGAGGCATATGCTGTTTAAAGCCTGGTCGTCTTGGGCTAAGTGAGAATATCCGAGTGATCTCAATCGTAGGAGAGTATCTAGAGCATTCTAGAATTTTCTATTTTCATAACAATGCTGACCCTATGGTATTCAGTGGAAGTGCTGATATGATGGTGCGTAGCTTCGATAGGAGATTGGAATCTATTTTTAAGATAAAAGACTCTTTACTAAAGCAGCAAGTAATCAATATCCTTAGCTACAACTTGAAAGATAATGTCAATACATACGAAATGCACGATGATGGTTCTTACACTCCTTTAGAACCGGGAGAGGAACCACCATTTGATATTCACAAAGAGTTTTTCCACGTTAATCGAGAGATAATATTAAAAGCATCAGTTATATGAAAGCCCAGGATTGGATTAAAAAATTAAATTTAAAGCCTCACCCAGAAGGTGGACATTATGCGGAAACGTTTCGCAGTGAAGTGACTTTATCTTCTGGAGACTTGCAAAGAAATTTGACAACTAGTATCTATTATATGTTGGAGTCACATGAGATTTCGCATTGGCATCAGCTAGCTTCTGATGAGCTGTGGTACTTTCATGCCGGCAGTGAAGTGATCGTACACATGTTTGATGAAGGTATCTATAGGCAAGAGGTTGTTGGTCTTTCTGAGTCTGCCAATCCTCAATTAATCATACCCTCAGGAACTGTTTTTGCTGCTGAAGTAATAGGCGATGATAGCTATAGTTTATTAGGCTGCGTAGTAGCACCGGGGTTTGATTTCGAAGACTTTAGGTTAGTGCCTGAGGAAGAGTTAGTTGACATATTTCCGGAAGAGGAAGAGGTGATTTCAGCTTTTGCTAAATCATAATTGACTTACCATTTAAAGTATTAAATCTGCAATTGTGAGGTCATTGTTTGGCTAAGGTTTGGATATAGATTAGATTTTAATCTTATTTTTAAAAAATCTCTAAACCTTATGCAAAAAGCAATCACCTTTCGGTTGAGTTTCATGATGTTTCTCCAATTTTTTATTTGGGGTGGCTGGTTTGTTACGCTTGGTACTTTTTTAGGCAATAACCTTAACGCAACGGGCAGTCAGATTGCTATGGCGTTTTCTACCCAATCCTGGGGAGCTATTATTGCACCATTTATTGTTGGTTTGATCGCAGATAGATACTTCAATGCAGAACGTATTTTGGGAGTCATTCACCTGCTAGGAGCCGTGATCATGTATCTAATGTCTAGTGCCACCGGCTTTGATGCCTTTTATCCCTATGTATTGGGGTACATGATCATTTACATGCCAACGCTAGCACTTGTTAATTCAGTTGCCTTCAGGCAAATGGAAGATCCTTCAAAGGACTTCTCTAAGATTCGTGTTTGGGGTACTGTCGGATGGATTGCTGCAGGATTGGTCATTAGTTATGTTTTTAGCTGGGATTCTCAGCAGGCGATTGCTGATGGCATGCTGAGTAATACCTTTGTAATGGTTGCGATCGCGTCTGCCGTTCTTGGCGTATTTAGCTTCACATTGCCCGCTACACCACCATCCGTGTCCAAAGATGAAAAAGTTTCTTTAGGGAGTTTTCTGGGACTAGATGCATTGGGTCTACTCAAGGATCGAAATTTCCTCATCTTCTTCCTTTCATCAATATTGATCTGTATACCATTAGCTTTCTATTACCAAAATGCCAATCCGTTTTTGACAGAGATCGGCATGAGTGACCCTACTGGAAAGATGACGATCGGACAGATGTCAGAGGTAGTGTTTATGTTGCTACTGCCATTATTCCTCAAGCGATATGGTATCAAGATTACGCTGCTGGTAGGTATGCTTGCTTGGGCACTTCGTTATGTGCTTTTTGCCTACGGGAATGCAGACGAAATGACTTTCATGTTGATAATCGGAATTGCTCTTCATGGGATTTGTTATGATTTCTTCTTTGTGTCGGGCCAGATCTACACAGATTCTAAAGCTGGAAAGAAATTCAAAAGCTCAGCGCAAGGTTTGATTACGCTTGCAACTTACGGAGTAGGTATGCTAATTGGATTTTGGGCTGCTGGTAAGATCTCTGAAGTGTACACGTATGCTGATGGACATGACTGGACCAATATTTGGATATTACCCGCAGGATTCTCAATACTCGTTTTTGTGATATTCTTAGCAGCATTCAAAAACGAAAAAGTAACATACGAGAAAGATTAAGATGGGATATAAGGTAAGACTTGGTATGATCGGTGGCGGGTCGGACTCTTTGATTGGAGTTGTTCATCGCATAGCAGCAGGAATGGGTGATAATTTTAGCTTGGTTGGAGGTGCGTTCAGTATAAATTTTGAGGATACTAAGGCCTTTGCTGAAAAGCTGGAACTAGATGCTTCTAGGATATATAAAAACATAGGTGACTTTATCGCTGGAGAGACAAAACTGCCAGAGGAAGTAAGAGTGCAAGTGGTGACCGTTGCCACGCCCAATTTTTTGCATTATAGTATGGCCAAGAGTCTTCTTCAGGCAGGCTTCCACGTGATTTGTGAAAAGCCAGTTACAACCACTTCTGAGGAGGCGGAAGAGTTAGAGGAGATAGTCAACGAAAAGGGTTTAGTGTTTGCGGTGACGCATACATATACTGGCTACCCAATGGTCAGGCAGATGAAGTGGATGATTGCTCAGGGCAAGCTGGGTAGTGTGCAGAAAATAGATGCTCAATATTATCAAGGCTGGATCAATCCAGTAATTCATGATCGGGCAGAACGAAAAAAAGTTTGGCGCTTGGACCCAGCAAAAGCCGGAAAGAGTTGCTGCATGGGGGACATCGGTGTGCATGCTTTCAATATGGTGGAGTACACGACGGGTTTGCAAGTGCGAAAAGTATTGGCAGACCTCAATATGATGTATGATGACAATCAACTTGATATTGACGGTAGCACTTTGGTGCGTCTTGACAATGGTGCTAAAGGCTTAATTCGCGCAAGTCAGATTGCCACGGCGGAAGAAAATAGTCTGCAAATAGCTGTCTATGGTGACAAGGGAGGTTTACGATGGGAGCAAGAAAACCCCAACTATCTCTATTTCTTGCAAGAAGGGCAACCCATGCAGGTGCTAAAACCCGGTAACTCATATACTTCTGATTTTGAAAAGAGTAGTGTGAAGTTGCCTGCAGGTCATCCAGAAGGGATATTTGATGCAATGGGGAATATTTATAACGGTGTCGCATCTGCTATACGTGGAGAAGAGTATTTTGACGGCGCATTTCCAACCATTAGAGAGGGGGTTCGCGGGATGAAATTTATCGAAGCGGTTCTTGTATCTCATGCGCAGGATAATACCTGGGTTACAATTGATTAATAACGAATGACTATGAAGACAATAAAAGGGCCAGGGATTTTTCTAGCTCAATTTTTGGGTGATGAACCACCTTTTAACAACTTGAAGAATATATGTGAATGGGCAGCGGGTCTAGGTTACAAGGCGGTGCAAATTCCATCCTGGGATAAGAGAGTTATTGACTTGTCAAAAGCTGCAGATAGCAATGATTACTGTGACGAGATCAAAGGGACTGTCAATGAAGCTGGATTAGAGATATCAGAGCTTTCTACGCATTTGCAAGGACAGCTTGTAGCGGTTCATCCTGCATATGATCAGATTTTTGATGGATTTGCACCAGACGCAGTCAAAGGCAAGCCTGTAGAACGGATGAATTGGGCGATCGATCAGGTAAAAGCAGCATCTACCGTCAGTCAAAGATTGGGCTTGGATAGGCAAGCAAGTTTTTCTGGTGCCTTGGTCTGGCCCTTCATGTATCCCTGGCCACAGCGTCCTGATGGCTTAGTAGCGCAAGGGTTCAAGGAGTTAGCAAAACGATGGTTACCGATTCTGGATCATGCAAAGGACCAAGGGGTTTCAATTTGCTATGAGGTGCATCCTGGTGAAGACTTACATGATGGAGTCACATTCGAGCTGTTTTTAAAGGAAACAGGCAACCACGAGGCTGTAAAGTTACTATATGACCCGAGTCATTTTGTCTTGCAGCAGATGGACTATCTTCAATACATTGATCATTATCACGAATACATCAAGATGTTTCATGTCAAGGATGCTGAATTCAATCCAACGGGCAAGTCTGGTGTTTATGGCGGTTACCAAAGTTGGTTAGATCGTCCAGGACGTTTCCGTTCTTTAGGGGATGGGCAGGTAGATTTTGGTGGAGTATTCTCCAAACTAAGTAGTTATGGTTGTGATGTCTGGGCCGTACTGGAGTGGGAGTGTTGTATCAAATCTCCCGAGCAAGGTGCTGCAGAAGGAGCCCCTTTCATTCAAGACCATATTATCGAGGTAACAGATAAAGCGTTTGACGATTTTGCCGGCGGGGAAGTAGATCAAGCAACGAACAAAAAAATACTAGGAATTTAGATCCAATTATCATGAGACAAACATTAATTTTTTGGCTGCCATTAGTACTTATCTTTTTATCCTCATGTGCCTCCGAGAAGAAAGAGAGACCCGCAGAAATGTGGGTTTTTCGTTCAGTAATGGATGAAAAACCTCGTATGCTCACCGCAGCACTAGATGATGAAATGTGGCTTAGCTATGATATCCAAACTGCTACATTGTTCAAAAGCTGGAAAGGCGAAGTTGTTTTCGATGGCGCCGTATACACCACAGTGCATGGTCCACAACCGACCTCTGAGGGGTATGCTTATTTTGATCAAGTAGATGAGAAATGGGTGGCGAAAGTAGATGGTGAAGTGGTATCTGTTACGATTGATTACCTAGGACATTCTACTGTCAATAATGAGTTGGTTATTCGGTACCGCGTTACTGGCCCATCAGGTCAGAGTGTTGACATAGAAGAAAATCCGGAGTACATAAAAAGGGGAAATCAGAATGGTCTTCGGCGTGTATTTAAGTTGTCAAACGCAGGTACCATCCAAGTAGGTCTCACGACTTCACTGACGTCCATGCTGGATGAAGCTGATTTTAGTACGACGGGTCAGTTTCAGATCTCAGACGATAGAAAAATTGAATATAAAGATGGCTCTACACTTCAAAAAGATGGAACGCTCTGGATGAATAATGAAGGGGAAACGACACTCAAGGTTTTTTATCATCCAGGTTTTGACCGGTTAGGTATTCCCGCGATCGGAGGCGAGTCTGAGGGCGAGGAGTTAAACGCAGGGGCCGCTTTGATCGCACAAAGTGACTGCGAGTCTTGCCACAATGAAAAAGTGAAGACCGTAGGACCTTCTTACTTGCAGATAGCCAATAAGTACAATAATGATGAGCAGACAGTAGAAATGCTCATCGGTAAGATTCAAAATGGTGGTGCAGGCGTATGGGGAGAGACAATGATGACTGCTCATCCAGACCTTATGATTGGTGATGCCAAGGCTATGGTTGATTATATTTTGTCTTTAGCTGATGGGCAAGAAGGAGGCGCATATGCCAGGTATACATTAGGGGTCAAATCTGCTCCGATCCGATTGGGCGAAAATACAACGAGTACTGATGGTGCAGGATTTGCAGTGCACGCCTATAAGATTTTTGATCAAGAGATACCCTTCAGGGATATTATTTCAACATTAAAGCCTGTCAAGAATGGGTCAGTGAAAAAGATTCACGTTCTGAATAGATCTGATTTTGATGTATTCGACGATGACTTTGGAATGGTCTTTTCTGGTAATTTAAAAATAGATAGAGATGATAGTTACAGTTTTAGGTTGATCAGTGATGATGGTTCATATCTAACAATAGACGGAAAGGAAGTCATAGATCATGGTGGTTTTCACGGGCCATCCGCGAAGGATGGAGAAGTATGGCTTACAGCTGGTTCTCATGATATCGAGATTGTTTTTTTTCAGGGCCGAGGAGGTGCTGCTATTTCTCTTCAATGGTTTAATAAGGAGCTAGGATCTCATGAGTTGTTGGATGAAAAGTACATTTCACACAGCATCTCTGATTTCATGGAAACACAGCCATATGTAGCTGCAGCACAACTTGCCAAGGCGATTCCAGGCGATAAGATGTGGCTAGATGGTGTCCACCCCTCATTCGATGTGTATCAAGCAAGACCAGATGACTTTCAGCCACGTGTTGGAGGTATCGATTTTCTGGACGATGGACGCATGGTCGTTTGTACTTGGGATTCTTTAGGGCCTGTCTATTTGGTAGATAAGTGGCAAACTGGTAATCCATCACAAATGACTGTCAAGCGAATTGCTAGTGGACTAGCTGAGCCATTGGGTATCAAGGTGGTGGACAATGAAATCTATGTCCTTCAAAAACAAGAGTTGACAAGACTCAAGGACACAGATGGTGATGATTACATAGATACGTATGAAACTGTCTCAGATAACTGGAAAGTATCTGCTAATTTTCATGAGTTTGCTTTCGGGTTAGTATACAAAGACGGCTACTTCTATGGCGCATTGGCTACAGCCATCATGCCTGGAGGAGCCAGTGCCAATCCTCAGATTCCGGATCGCGGCAAAGTCGTGAAGATTAACAGGGAGACAGGTGAAACAGAGCTGATTGCGCAGGGTTTGCGTACACCTAACGGGATCGGAGAGGGAGTCAATGGCGAACTGTTTATCGCTGACAATCAAGGAGATTGGTTGCCTGCCAGTAAGATCGTGCATGTTTCTGAGGATGCTTTTTATGGTCAGCGATCTGTAGATCCACAGGGTGTCAAAGATCTTCCTGTTAAGCTTCCTGTCGTTTGGTTGCCGCAGGATGAAATCGGAAATAGCCCTAGCACGCCTTTAGCTCTGAATGTAGGTCCCTATCAGCAGCAGATGATTCACGGTGAAGTGACGCATGGAGGTGTTAAAAGAGTATTTGTTGAGAAAGTCAATGGGGAGTATCAGGGTGCAGTATTCAGATTTACCCAAGGAATCGAAGCTGGTGTGAATCGTATCCAGTGGGCACCTGACGGCTCATTGATGATTGGGGGTATCGGCGTTTCAGGGAACTGGGGTCAGACTGGAAAACTTAAATATGGATTGCAGCGATTGACATATAATGAGACGTCAACTTTTGAGATGTTATCTGTAAGTGCTCGAAGCGATGGTTTTGAGATTGAGTTTACGGAACCAATTGCTGAGGGACAATATGTCTCTGCTAAAGATTTTGATGTGCAGCAATGGTACTATCAACCAACAGCAGATTATGGTGGTCCAAAATTAGATCTTGAAACCCTCAAAGTAAGCAAGTTTTCGTTGTCTTCAGATGGTAAAAGGGCGTTCTTCTCGCTACAAGGTTTGAAGGAAAATCATTTGGTTTACTTCAGAATTGTCAAGCCATTTGTCAGTGCTAGTAATAAGGAACTATGGACGACAGAAGCTTGGTATACTTTGAATCAACTGCCAGTTGAAAAACCAGTTGTTCATGCTGATTACGCTGTAGTCCATAACCAGCTGTCGCCAAAAGAGGTGACCGACGGGTGGAAGTTGCTATTTAACGGCAACTCTACGGAAGGCATCAGAAATTTTAAGAAAGAGACTCTAGGTCGTAAGTGGAAAGCGCAAAATGGGACCTTACACTTTGTAGGCAAAGGTGAGGGAGATGGTTGGCAGGCAAAAGATGGCGGAGATGTTGTTATTACAGATTCACCTTATGAAAATTATGAGTTTTACCTTGAGTGGAAGATCTCGGTAGGGGGTAATAGTGGAATTATATTTAATTCTGTTGAATCTGAGGACTTTGACTACCCATGGCAAACAGGTCCAGAAATGCAGGTGCTAGATAATCCTAGACATCCTGATGGTCAGATTTTCATGCATAGAGCAGGAGACTTGTATGATATGATACCGACCAAGTTTGTAACAGTAAACGAACCGATGGAATGGAACAGGGTACGTATCGTAATGAAAGACGGACTACTGCAGCAGTGGCAAAATGGCTATAAAGTAGTTGAGACACAAATGTGGGGTGACGAATGGAAAGCGCTCATTGCCAAGAGTAAATTTGCGGAAATGGAAGGGTTTGGCATGTCGAAATCCGGTCATATTGTTCTTCAAGACCATGGAGATCCTGTTTGGTTTAGAAATATTAAGATAAGAAAACTTTGAAAAAAGCATCAAATATAAATCGTCGTTCATTTGTTAAACAATCAGGGATTGTAGCCTTAGCTGCTCCATGGATCCTCAGCTGTGCTACAGGGACCGAACGTGTGGGCCTAAAAGATCAGTCAACTGATATTGGCCTTCAGCTATATACGCTTAGAAACCAGCTGAATGAAGACATAGAAGGCACCATCAAGGCGGTTGCTGAGATTGGGTATGATTACCTTGAGCTTTTTAACTACCAAGGAGGTAATTATTTTGGGCGAACTGCCTCTGAATTCTACGCTTTGCTTCAAACATATGGCCTTCGGTCTATGAGTAGTCATCATATGACAGGTAGAACTAACCCAGAGTCTTCTGGCACTTTACTCAATGGCTTTGATCAGGCAATAGAAGACGCAGTTAAAGGTGGGCAGAAATACATGGTCTGCCCGTATCTGCAAGCTGATGAAAGACTAAGCATGGAAGATTACCGAGTCCTTGCCGAGATGTTGAATGAAGCAGGGGAAAAAGTGAAGAATGCGGGTATGCAGTTCTGCTACCACAACCATGATTTTGAATTTCAAGAGTTGGAGGGACAGTTGCCGATGTATTACCTGATGGATAATACAGATGCAGATTTTGTCAAAGTAGAGTTAGATCTGTATTGGATTACAAAAGCAGGATTCGATCCGATTGCATTCTTCCAAAAGTACCCTCGTCGGACACCGCTGTGGCATGTCAAAGATATGGCTAAGTCTGATGATAGAAACTTCACAGAAGTCGGTAATGGTAGAATAGACTTTAAGGCAATATTTGAGCAAGCGTCAGCCTCAGGTATGGAGCATTTCTTTGTGGAACAGGATCAGTCTGAAAATCCCATAGGTAGCATCACAACATCGCATCAAAACCTATCTGAATTTTTATGAAAAGCCTATTGTTTTGGGTATTACTGATTGTCGGTACCCTTCTGAACGCTCAGCAGGTCACAGGTGTAGTTATTGATAGAATTACAGGAGCAGCTTTGCCAGGCGCATTGGTGCAGCTGGCAACAGGTGTAGGTGCCCAGACAGATGATAACGGTGAATTCATTATTTCAGGTTTGGCTTCTGGTCGCTACCAAATTACCATCAGCTTTTTGGGCTACCAATCATTTGTCAAGAAAGACCTAGTTCTGAAGGGTCTATCAAGTACACAGCTTGAAATAGCACTTGATCCGGTACCTCAATTCCTAGAAGGGGTGACTGTACGATCAAGTCAGGATTTTCAAGTGCCCGGCAGGCGTGTTATTACGCAGGATCAGATTTATCGCTTTTCATCTACTTACTATGATCCAGCACGTTTGGTTAGTACTTCTCCAGATCTTAATCTGACCAATGACCAAAATAATCAGATATCAGTAAGAGGTTTATCTCCCGCTTTAAATGTTTGGAGGTTAGAGGGGGTAGAAGTAGTTAATCCAAATCATTTATCAAATAGCGGTACGCTCAGCGACCAGCCCACGCAGTCTGGCGGTGGTGTAAATATGATCAGTGCGCAGCTTCTAAGTAGCTCTGAGTTTAATTTTGGGCCTATGAATGCTTCGAAGTCTAATGCAGCTGCAGGGCTGTTTGAAATAAATCTAAGAGAGGGCGCTCAGGATGATTTTTTCTTCGGCGTACAAGCTAGTTTGATCGGATTTGATTTTCTAGCTGAAGGACCTCTTGGAAAATCAAAAAAGACAAGTTTTCTAGCCAATTATAGATATTCGTTTACAGGCTTGTTGGGCAATTTAGGTGTAGACTTTGGGGGTGAGACCATCGGCTTTCAGGATCTGAATATTATTACCAATACACGATTAGACAACGGTGGCAGTTTAAAGCTATTTGTAATGGGAGGGAGCAGTTATAACCGTTTCAAACACACAGATTTTGTAGATGTACAGCGGCAAAAAGATCAAAAAGATATTGATTTTGAGAGCCAGATAGCGATCGCTGGTATCAGTTGGCGCCAAAAAGGCTGGAAAGTCGCTTTTGCTCAGTCGATAGCAGATGAAAGCTGGTCGTCAGTGAGCTATGGATCAGCAGGTAAGTTGGACGAGACCTTTAGGCAGATCAAAAATCCAGTAGGTATTTCAAGTGCTAGCATAAGTAAAGGGGTTAAGTGGTCAAGGGGCTTGATTGATTTTGATGCTGGTTTTAATCAATATCGCATCGAGCAATCTGTTGCTTTTGCCTTGCAGCAGGGAGTGGATGATACGTTTAGTCGAAAGCTGGCGCATGCAGGAGTAACGGCTTCCAGTTTCTTTAGCAAGCGTCTTAAGCTCGAGTTGAGTAGTAAAATACTAACGGATGGCGATGATATCCAAGTTGATCCAAGGATTCGGGTAGATGGATTTTTTGGCAAATTTTTACCTTATGTCGCCATTGGGAGGTATTCTCAGCTGCTTAATCCATTCAATAATTCTTTTGACAGTCCATTGGCCAATGTTGGTTACCAGCCAGTAGAGGAGTTTGGATTTATATATTCTGATCGTATTATATCTGGACTTGATTATCAAACTAGTAATTGGAAATGGAATATTGAGTTGTTTCATTATGAACTGAGTCGTGATCATATAAGTACTGACGATCCGGGTAGCTACACCCGTGGTCTTTCTATGACCACTCAGAATTTGCAGACTTCTCGTTGGTACTTTTTGGGAGGAGGTACGATATTTGACTCAAAGTTGATGGATGGAAACATCGAAAGTCCTTTCAACAGCCAATATGTGATTAATGCTTCTTTCGGGACACAGTGGGAATCTCGAAAAAATGAACAGGCGAAATGGGATATCAATATCAGAACAAGTTATCAAGGGGGTAATTGGTATTCTAACCGTTTCACAGAGAACCCAATATCATCTGTGGAAAGCTTTGAACAAAGTCAACTAGATGATTTTTTTAGAGTCGATTTTAGGATTCAGCGAGTATTCGAAAAAGAAAAATCTACTAGGTACTTATCTCTCGACATTCAAAATATGTTAAATAGAGAAAATCAATCTTTTCCCTTTTATGATGAGTTCTTAAATGAAGAAGCCTTCAGTACCCAGCTTGGTCTAGTGCCAATTTTAACGTACCGAATAGCCTTTTAATATGAAGTGGATTACACTGGTTTTAGGACTTATATTCACTCTGTTTGCGATAGTGCAGCACAACGATCCTGATCCATTTATCTGGATTTTTATTTACGGTATGGTTGCATTGATTGCCTACATGAAGTTTTTCGGAATATTCCCACAGACTATGGTCTGGTTATTCATGATTGCTACTGGGCTCTTTATGCTGCTACATATGCCGTATGTCTATACTTGGATGAGGGCTAATGAGCTGGAATCTATTGCTAAAGAAATGAAAGCTGACCAGGCGCATATAGAAGGTACTCGAGAGTTCTTTGGTTTGTTGATGGCTACAGGAGCTTTGTCCTTTTTTCTGTTTTACAGAAAAGATCAGATTCAGTAATTCTGATTTTTAACCGTGACAACACCCTTGTTCGGGAAGTACATTTCATATAACATGAAATTGATACCGTCTTTCAGTCCTACCATGGGAACTGCGATCGTTTTTGATCGGGCTGTTTGCATAATCTGTAAATAGATATCTGCAGCTGGTACAATGACATCGGCTCTATCAGGGTTTAGTAGGAGTTTACATAGCTTATCTTCCAATGACATGGCTGCAAGCATATCTCGTGTTTTTTCGAGTGTATCAATGGATAAAGGTGTCTTTTTTGAATCGCCAGAAAGCTCATGAAGCTTATTAATGTTGCCTCCCGTTCCAATTGTGATAACATTCCTGAAAGGTTTTCTGACATATAGCTCGATCCAGTCTATACACTTTTTCCAGTTAGACATATATTCAGCAAGGTCTTTTGCTCTTACTGTTCCAATATCAAAGGATTTACTGCGTACCTTTTTATTTTTCACATATAGGTTTAGCTCCGTGCTACCGCCACCGACATCAATATGCAGATATACTTTATCATTTAGATAAAGTGCAATGACGCGATCGATCATTTCAGCTTCTTCTTGGCCACTGAGGATATTGACATCTAATCCAATATTATTCTTTATTTCCTGAATAATATCTTGACCATTTCTTGCTTCTCGCATTGCACTGGTTGCGCAGGCATAGATATGATCAATTTCGTATAATTCAATTAGACCATTAAAGACTCTCAGCAGTTTAAAGAACTCAAGTTTCTTAGTTGCTGTGATTTTGCCTACACTGAACACATCTTTTCCCAGCCGAAGTGGAAAACGGATGTACTCAAGTTTTTTAAAAGTTACAGCACCTTCATAATTGATCAACTTGGTGATCTGTAGCCTAGCGGCATTAGAACCTATATCGATGGCTGCAATTATCACGTTGCAATATTAGTTGTAAAGAGATAAAGATTCAAAGCTTTTGAAAAAGACTTGGCACGTATATATTTGCTGTTCTTATCGAGAAAGGTGGAGGGAAAGGGCCCACTGATACCTTAGCAACCATCATTTTTGACAAGGTGCTAATTCCCACTTCGGTTGTCGAAGGTAGATAAGCAAATCGCTCTGTTCTACATAATTTCTCATAAGAAAAAGCGATGGCAGATATAACCTCTATACTTAAGCAAAGAATAATGATACTGGATGGTGCCATGGGTACCATGATACAGCGGTATGATTTGTTAGAAAAGGATTTTAGGAATAAGCAGTTAGAGGATCATCCTAAACCATTGTTCGGTAATAATGACTTGCTGTCAATTACAAGACCAGATATAATTAGAGAAATTCATAGCGCATATTTCAAGGCAGGAGCGGATATCGTGGAGACTAATACATTTAGCTCTACATCTATTGCTCAGATGGACTATGGTTTAGAAGATGATGAGTGGGTTTACCAACTTAATTATCAATCTGCACGAATTGCCAAGTCAGTTGCTGAGGAGTTCACCGGGATTCAGCCTGATAAACCTCGATATGTTGCAGGCTCGATTGGGCCTACTAACAGGACCGCCTCGCTGTCTCCAGATGTCAATGATCCAGGTTACCGGGCTGTTAGTTTTGAGGGTTTGAAGAATGCCTATGCCTTGCAAATCAAAGGATTAGTAGAAGGAGGGGTTGATTTACTGCTTGTAGAAACCGTTTTTGATACGCTGAATGCAAAGGCGGCATTATTTGCCATCGAAGAATACAAAACACAGACAAATCGAAAGGTTCCAGTCATGGTCAGTGGTACTATCACGGATGCATCTGGACGGACACTATCGGGGCAAACAACTGAAGCTTTTTTGATTTCAATCTCTCACGTGCCTTTACTGAGTGTAGGGCTTAATTGTGCTTTGGGAGCGGATCAACTTCGCCCATATGTGCAAATCATGTCGAAGAATAGTGATGTATTTGTAAGTGCTCATCCCAATGCAGGTTTGCCCAATGAATTTGGTCAATATGATCAGACAGCAGAGGAAATGGGGGAGCTAATTAAAGAATATTTAGAAATGAATTTAGTCAATATTGTAGGTGGGTGCTGTGGCACGACGCCTGAACACATATCTGTTATGGCTGAAATTGCGAAGAATTATAAACCAAGAACAATAAATTAATGGCTCCAAAACTATATTCTGAGATAGATAGAAACCTATTAAAGGCGCTACCTAATCCGACAAGTGAAGCGTACGAGATTAAGATTAAGATTCCTGAATTCACTTTTCTTGGTGTCAAAGAGCAACCTGATTTTGCTAACGTCTATTTGACCTTTTATCCAGGGAAAAAAATCATAGAACTTAAGTCACTGAAACAGTACGTTTTTCAAATACGAGATGTCACTGTATCCTATGAACGATTGATTAATATCTTCTATGATCACATGATGGATATTTACAAGCCCACTCGCTTGAGAATCGTCATGAACTGTAACCCTCGAGGAGGAATAAGCTCCAAACTAACCATTGACTCTGATTGGTCTGTTCGGGGTGGCGATGAGCAGTTCAAGGATTGGGTATATGGCGGGTCTGATGACAATTGGCAAGTGCTGATGTAGAGCGAATGATCATATGGGAATAGTAAAAATGAAGCTCAGTGGTTTGGAACCACTGGTCATTACCGACGATACCAATTTTATCAATATAGGAGAGCGAACTAATGTCACTGGGTCACGTCGATTTGCCCGATTGATATTGGAGGATAAGTACGAGGAGGCCTTGCAGGTTGCGCTGGAGCAAGTGCAAAACGGGGCTCAGATACTCGACGTAAATATGGACGAGGGTATGCTTGATGGTAAAGCGGCTATGGTCAGGTTCCTGAATTTGATTGCTTCAGAACCGGATATATCTCGCATACCTATCATGGTTGATTCCTCCAAATGGGACATCATTGAAGCAGGTCTTCAATGTGTGCAGGGTAAGGGTGTTGTCAATTCCATTAGTTTAAAAGAAGGCGAGGAGTCTTTCTTGTTGCAAGCGAAAAAGGTCAAAAACTATGGAGCTGCCGTAGTGGTGATGGCTTTTGATGAGCAAGGGCAGGCAGATACCTATGAAAAGCGAATAGCGATCTGCAAGAGATCCTATGAGCTGTTGGTTAATGTGGCTCATTTTCCGGCTGAGGACATTATTTTTGATCCAAATATATTCCCTGTAGCTACTGGTATAGAAGCACATAATAATTACGCCGTTGATTTCTTCAAGGCTACGAAATGGATAAAGGCGAACCTACCTGGAGCGAAAGTCAGTGGAGGTGTTAGCAATGTTTCTTTTTCATTTCGTGGCAATACCGCGGTGAGGGAAGCAATGCACTCTTCTTTCCTATATCATGCAATCAAGGCGGGAATGGATATGGGGATTGTGAATGCCGGAATGATCGAGGTGTACGACGAAATCCCTAAGGGTTTGCTAGAGCGTGTTGAAGATGTGTTGCTCAACAGGCGTAGCGATGCCACAGAGAAACTGCTGGAATATGCTGAAAATTTTACAGGGACAGCTAAAGAACGAGTGCAGGACTTGTCTTGGCGCGAAGCGCCAGTTGAGGAACGTCTGAAACATGCATTAGTCAAGGGAATCGTTGAGTTTATTGAGAGAGACACAGAAGAAGCTAGGCAAACGTTAGATTCCCCACTTTTAGTGATCGAAGGTCCTTTGATGGATGGTATGAATGTAGTAGGTGATCTATTTGGAAGTGGTAAGATGTTTTTGCCACAGGTGGTAAAGAGTGCCAGAGTGATGAAGAAAAGTGTTGCCTATCTCACCCCTTTTCTAGAAGCCGAAAAATCAGGGAAAAGAAGTACGAATGGCAAAATATTACTAGCGACAGTGAAAGGTGATGTACACGACATAGGTAAAAATATTGTTGGTGTTGTTTTGGGCTGCAACAACTATGAGATCATCGATATGGGTGTCATGGTGCCAGCAGAAAGAATATTGGATCGAGCGATTGAGGAGCAAGTAGATATCATTGGGTTAAGTGGTTTGATTACTCCTTCTTTGGATGAAATGGTTCACGTTGGTAAAGAAATGCAGAGAAGGAAGATGTCAATTCCTTTATTGATCGGAGGTGCCACGACATCACGAATTCATGCTGCTGTAAAAATTGCTCCTGTCTATGATGGCCCAGTCATTCATGTCAATGATGCCTCTAAAAGTGTTAACGTAGCCTCTCTGCTGTTGGGGCAAAAACGGGATGACTTGGTTTCGAACACTCGGGCTTCATATGATGCCTTGCGAGCAAGCCATGAAGTGAAATCTGCCGAAAAGCGACATGTCTCTTATGCGCAGGCGCTACAGAATCGTTTCCGAGTTGATTGGTCATCCTATCAGCCACAAAAACCTAAGTATCTTGGTACACAGGTACT
>JBLHTU010000022.1:0-33071 GCA_047627515.1 Cyclobacteriaceae bacterium
GGCTGGCCGGTATGCGGAGAGATGATCTGACTATTGTCTCCTAAGTATTCTGCTTGAAAGTCTTTGATACTAGCTGGTTTATGATTCCAAGAAGGGTAGACGATAGCATCGATGTTTAGTGAGTCCATCACCCGTTCGATTGTTTCTCTGAAGGCTATTCTCTGTGGATCTTTGTATGCATCTCCGCAGGGATCATCAGTGCCCCACCGGCCATTGTGGTTTGCATTGGAAATCAGTCGCTCGCTCGCAAACTCAGAATTGGATCCTATTCGTATGATGTCTTCTAGCGTTGCAACGGTGTCTCGTTTGACATATGTCGATAAAAAGGTTTCTACATCTTCTCTAAACGTACCGCACCATTGATTTTGTCTGAGCTCTTCGAATCCGGGAATTACGAGAGGATCGATGACCGTCGCGCCAAGTGTTTCGAGGTCTGCAAGTGACTGATCAAACAGTCTCCTGATTTCAGGATCGATCGAGTTGTCAGTCAATGTACGGAGCACGCCGACCCTTGTACCTACTAACCCGTCTTTGTCTAAAAATTGCTGATAGTTGCTGAAGGATTTTCCTTCCGAATATTGGGTCAATTGATCGGTTGGGTCGATGCCGGCCATAACTTCCATTACCCTTGTTGCATCTTCGACCGTTCTTCCCATAGGGCCGACGACGTCATTTCTCAAAAATAGCGGAATTATGCCACTACGACTTATAAGGCCAAGGGTCGTTCTGAAACCGACCAAAGCACAATGAGAAGAAGGTCCACGGATGGAGTTACCTGTATCCGTTCCTAAGCCGACAGTTCCGAAATTTGAAGCAACAGACGCTGCTGTTCCACCACTAGATCCTGCGGGTACATGGCCTAGATTGTACGGGTTGCGGGTCGTTCCATGGGTAGAGCTTTCTGAATGCATGGGAGAAAATGCCCACTCTGCCATATTCGATTTAGCTAGGATGATAGCACCTGCATCTACCAGCTTTTGGATGACGGGTGCGTTATCTATTGGTACAAAGTCACGCAAAGCCAAGGAGCCTGCTGTCGTCGGCAAGCCAATCGTATTGATATTGTCCTTGACGATGATAGGTATTCCATGAAGAAGCCTCAGCGTATCTGTTGCACGATACTCAGCATCGAGTTGTTTGGCAATCGTCAACGCATCAGGATTGATCGTTGTGATAGCATTGGTTTGGGCGTCATATTTTTCGATACGTTTCAAGTATGCTTTAGTCAGCTGTTCAGCAGTCATATCTCCTGCCTTAAAAGCAGTATGAATCTCAGAAATAGTCAGTTCAGTTACGTCTAAGGGTTGTTTATCCTCACACGCGCAGATTCCGCAGACCGTTAATAGTAGTAGTGATGCGTATTTGATCATATTATTGTTGAGTGGATGGTGACTTTGCTGACATCTTTCAATTGCTGTAAAGTCAGAAACTAAAGTACCATATCCAGATAGGAACCAAAATGCAATTGGCATATTATTTTGCTTCCTGCCTATGCACAGCTTATTTGTCGGTTACTACGGACCCTGCTAGACCTTGACTACTATCGTCAACGGTTGCGTTAATCAAAAAAAAGACCCTCACAGCTTTGCTGCCAGAGTCTTTTAAAGTCAACTGATTTCCTACAGATGCACTATCGATCTGTATCGATCTTTGTTTCTAATGTTGGTCTGTTTTTGACATGCTCTTCGAGCCATTGATCTTGCTCCCACAGTACGTGCATGATACTTTCTTTGGCACGATAGCCATGACTCTCTTTTGGCAGCATCACCAATCGAGCCGGTCCGCCAAGACCTTTCAGTGCATTGAAATATCGCTCACTTTGCATCGGATAAGTACCTGAGTTATTGTCAGCTTGTCCGTGTACGAGAAGGAGAGGTGTTTTCATTTTATCTGCATGCATAAAAGGAGACATGGTATTGTAGATCTCAGGTGCTTCCCAGTAAGATCGCTCCTCTCGCTGGAACCCGAAGGGTGTTAAAGTCCTGTTGTAGGCGCCACTTCGTGCGATACCAGCTGCAAATAGGTTTGAGTGACTGAGTAAATTTGCCACCATAAATGCGCCGTATGAATGTCCACCTACACCAACACGATTACGGTCGATGTATCCCATCTCATCTACGGCATCGATTGCTGCTTTGCCATTGGCTACCAGCTGCTTTCGGAACGAATCATTGGGCTGCTCATCTCCCTCACCAATAATTGGGAAGGCAGCGTCATCTAGCACCACATATCCTCTCGTGACCCAGAATACGGGAGATCCATAATAAGGGTAAATAAACTCATTAGGATTTGTTGTGTTGCGTCCTGCACTCGCCTTGTCTTTGTACTCGACAGGGTAAGCCCACATGATCATCGGCATTTTCTCTTTCTTCTCCTTGTCATAGCCTACTGGTAGGTACAGCGTTCCTGTTAACTCTACTCCATCATCGCGTTTGTAAGTGATGACTTCTTTGTAAACATCTTGCATGCTTTTAAAAGGATTATCAAAGAAGGTGATCGGTTTGATGTCTACTTTCTTCTTGATATTTCGCAGGTAGTAATTTGGATAGTCACTTGCCGACTCGATACGCACAAGAATTTCTCCTTTTTTCATATCAATGGCTGCTACTAGATCTTCGAGTTTGTCCGTATAAGACGATTGATACAAACGAGTCGTTTTAGCCGTACTCAAATCAATTTGGTCAACAAATGGAAATTGTCCTTCGTCTGTAAATCCTTCACCCATTAGATAAGCTTTGTTGCCTTCTAGCGCAAGGACATAGCGGCCCAGATCATTTTTCTTCCAGACGAAATCTCCCGGATCAGAGTAGGCGTCCTGATAATTGCGATCAAATAAGATTTGTGGTTCCTGTTTGTTGTCGCTAGGATTGAAAACATATGTTTTGCTGTTTCTATCTGAGAACCAGCTGTCACTTGCAATGGCAAGTTGGTCATTGCCCCAGGTAATGCCTGAGTATCTGTTTTTAGTTTTCACCAAGGATCGTTCGTCTCCTGTAAAAGGTGCAGTCAATTCAAAAACCTCATCCCTGTAGGGTACTTCCATGGTAGGATCTCCTTTGTCCAAAGCAACGACCCAAGTGATAGATGCTGGCTTATCAGCTCTCCATCTGAAGTTACGCTTTTGGTCTGTTGTAGAGCCGAATCCACTTGGGCGAACTTCATCGACAGAGCGGTCAAGCAACGTTGAAATCTTAGTGCCATCTATTGCATAGATCGCGGTTTCAAAGGCAAAACGATTGTAAGGAACCAAGTAAGAAAATGGCCTCTTCATTTCAGTGAGTAGCAGGTATTTCCCATCAGGGGAAAAAGACATGCCTCTGTACATACCTGTGCTTTTCCACTGAGATGTAGATCCGTCGATTCCTACCTTGTAGATTTCTGACCGTGCTAGCTGCTCAAAGTTCTGCTCATCGACTGGATTTTTCAGTAGATCCTGATAGGTTCTGTTTTGCGCTTTGGCACCCATGCTTACAGTCACAGTAGGACCAGTGGGTACTGCAGTTTGGCTGTTGATCAACGGCTGTCTTGCAGCAGGCAACATGCGTACCAGCATTGCTTTGCTGTCAGATAGCCATAAGACGGGAGATCCCATATTGGCATTGACACTCGCATCTGTCATTTTCGTGGCAACACCTTTCGTTACGTCCAGCACCCATATTTCAACGCCAGTCAATGTTGTATTGGTGAAAGACATCATCGATTCATCCGGTGACCAGTTGAAATAAGCAAGTCTTGGATTATCAGGGAGTCCCGTTACGTCAGTTGTCTCCTTATCAAAGGCTGTTTTGATTTTGACATCGTTGTAGTAGGTCGTTCTACTTCCGATATTGGTCACAGGATTGATACGTAGTCCGCCCAAACGAAGCTCTTCTTCTGAAAGCTCAGCGATTGTTTTGTAGGCATTGCGATAAAGCAGAACTACGTTTTCGCCCTTATTGTCTATTCGTACGGACGGTGCGAGGGGTGCGTCGACTAATTCTTTTATCTCTTGTGGAGGCGTTTGGTAGCCGAGCCCTCCCTGTGCCATCAGTCCAAATGTGCTGATAGCAAATATCATGATTGCTGTTAATCTCTTCATCTTGCGTACTGGAGTTTAATGTATCTTAAATTTAATAGAGAAAATGCATCAGAGTGCCACCATTGGTGTAAAAGCAGGATAGCGGGCAGTGCAAGTCAAGCTTCAAGATCCATTTATTATCAGAAACGCTGGATTCATTTTATTTTTAGGAATGGGAAATAATAAAATGCTCGTTGAAGAGCGATCGCGTGACCTAGGTAATTTCATGGTGGGTAGGCTATTACCTTTTCGAAAGAAGCGTCAGGTCGGGCCATTTACATTCATTGACCATATGGGTCCTACCGTGTTAGGGCCTAAGTCCTACGCTGATGTAGATCAGCATCCTCATATTGGGTTATCTACTCTGACTTATTTGCTGAGCGGGCGTATTGAGCATCGCGATAGCACGGGTGCTGCTCAAGTCATTAGCCCTGGAGATGTGGGGTTTATGACAGCGGGAGGAGGTGTATCACACACAGAACGAACGCCGGAAGTTGACCGTGGAGGTGTTCCCTTTGAAATGCATGGGTATCAAGTCTGGGTGGCAATGCCGACCTTTCTTGAGCAGTCTTTACCTTCATTTCAATTTGTAGCTAAAGAGGATTTGCCGAAATGGCAAGACGGCGATTTAAAGTTTACCTTGGTAGCTGGAGAGGGATTTGGTCATACTTCTCCCCTGAAAGTCCACAGTCCACTCTTTATGATGGATATTGAGGCATTAGCCGATGACACTTTATGCGTAACAGGTGCACTAAAGGGAGAGATTGCGATAGTTGTGACTCATGGTTGCGTCCGAGAGGGAGAAGATGAAATTGGTCAGGGTCAAATGTTGATCTCAAAGACAGATGATACATGTGAGTTACGTATGATAGCAGGTACACGATTGCTCCTTTTTGGTGGCGAACCATTTCCCGAGGAGCGTTTTTTATATTGGAACTTTGTGTCATCACAGAAGTCTGTACTTGAGCAAGCGAAACAGGACTGGGCTGAGCGAAAATTCCCTAAAGTGCCTGGAGATGATACTTATATCCCGCTTCCATAATGTCTCATAATAGATGATTTGGAGTTATTACCCTATTGCCGCGGTTAGTAGGCAGTCAGCAAATGAGAGCAGTAAATTATGAATAGCTAGTCCAGTACAGGCAGGTCTCTTGCGGCCACACTTCTACGACCTCATCACACTTTGAGGTATTATTGACACACGATCTTGGTTCTAATTTAGCAAGACTTATACTGAACTTACTCTACTGTTTTTAGGTATCTGAAGTGGCTACAGTATAGCCTTTACTGATAACCAGTGGGTAAGTTTTTAAGTAACTGATGCGTTTCATTTTCAATACCAAAGTAGTTGAGCATTACTTTGGCAGCGCTTCTGATCATCAGACCACCACCGACCACATGGACTTTGGCGATGCGAGATTTGTACTTCATCATACAGTTGTACCATTCTGTACGAGCGCTGACTTCGAAGCCATTCATTTCCCTGCAATCCCATACCATCTCAAATGACTCATTGGGGCGCTGATCCATTTCGGCAGACCATGTCATAGTGCCAGAAATAGAGGCCTGCTCAGTAAACTTGCCTTTGAATTGAAAGTAGATGCAAGGAAATGGCGATTGAACATCGTCAAGTAACTTGATGTCAAGTTGTTCTGATATGAAATTCATTGCTAGAAGGTTCTGAGTTAACTTCAAATAATGTAGTTAACTGATATAATGTCAAAAAAATGCGTTCTGGTAAATAAAAAAAAGAATAAACCGAGTAGGTTTTACCCGTTGAAGTCTATTCCCTTCGAAAATATTATTTCTTAATTGAAGGCGTAATTCAATAGGTCTTGTAACTCTTGCCAGCTAGCGTCATCTGCTTTTTGCTGGTAGGCAAGTGGCAGATTAAATTTTTTCCCTAGTGCATCGGCGCCCGGGTTTGTGAAGGCATGCACGGCACTATCATAAACTATATACTTGTAGTCTGCATCTATTTCATCCATTGCAGCTTGAAACGCTATAGCTGATTCTGGAGAGACGAAAGGATCGGCAGCTCCTTGAGCAACCAATACTTTTGCTCTCAAATCTTTGTTTGGTGGGATAGGTAGTTCAACACCTGAGTGGAAGGCTGCGACTGCATCCAGATCATAACCAGCATTGGCCATAGTCAATACAACACTTCCACCAAAGCAATAACCGATGGCGGCTATTTTATCGGGATCTACATCCGGATGGCTTTTTAGTTGCTTCATCGCCGCCTCAAACTTGGCTTTTGCTTCATCCATATTAGCAAAGACTTGTCCGGCAAATTTTCCTGCATCTTCTGGATGAGCTGCTTGCTTGCCATCTCCATACATATCAACAGCTAGAGCCACATAGCCTAACTGTGCTAGCATGTCTGCACGCGCTCTGGTGTATTCATTGTGACCCCACCACTCATGGACAATCAGAATACCTGGTTTCTTTTTAATAGTACTGCCTTTGGTGCTTATATAGCCTTTCATTACTGTACTGTCTGTGCTATATGTGACTTCTGAGCCTTGTACTGAGTTAGATTCTTCTGGCGCCTCTGTTACGGTTTCCGTAGTTTCTGGAGTGCCGCTGCACCCTATTAATATAAATAGGATAACAAGCAGTGGTAGTTGTTTCATGGTCGAGTGTTTTTTTTTGTAAAACGGAAAAATACTGAAATGTTCTGTTTCCAGATATTAAGTTTAGGTGCGGCGGTTAATACCCCGTTGAAGGGGAATAAAAAAGCCCGAAAGAGTATCTTTCGGGCTAATATTTTGAAGCTGGTCAGATTTTGATAAGAATCTGATCGCTTATCTCAGTTTATAATCCGATTGGAACTCTTACCATTGTATCATCCCATGCGATAATCATGTGGGCGCCAGGATCAGCCGCCTCAAAGAGAATACTCATTGACTCAACAGTTTCTGCAGTTTTTGCTGTAGGCACTGTGATTGAAGCCAAACTACTTTCTTCAGGTTTGAATGCGTAATGTCCCCATCTGTCCAAGTCGTTGCTGAAGTGAATGGTCCACTCAGATTCGCCAAGCATTGCATAGATCGTGTAGCGACCGGCCTTTACCGTTTTGTCACCAATTGTGACATCTTGATAAAAAAGAATTTCAGTGGCTTCGTTTGCGCCAACTCTCCACATGTTACCCGGCTTTTCGAGGTCTGTAAATACTTTTCGATCTTTCGCTTGCGGTCTTGAATAGATCACACGGATCTGCGGGACTACTGATTTTTCTACGTCTGTTTTAGCAAAAGCTCTAAACGCAACTCTAGGAGGGAAATAGGCCATATCCATCGGACTGCCATCTACAGCAGGGAATTCTTGGCCATTTGCCTCTGGCTTGAAAGCCAATAACGTCACTAAAGAAAGTGCAATTAATGTTAGTTTTTTCATGAGAATGTTAGTTTCGGTTTACGCTGCAAGGTCAGCTTTTTATTGATATTCCAATATATAAGTGCAAAACGAGTAAAAGGTTTCATTCCCCGAAAAATTAATGAAACTGCCGCCCTCAGGCCTACTATTTATGCAACTTATTTGCATAAATATTGGTTTCTTTGTCTCAATGGAATACAGTGGGCTCAAGAAAATTCTCAAAAAACATGACCTAAGGGTGACAGACTGCCGGATGGATGTCCTTCAAATATTTTTAGATAAAGAGTACGCATTGTCCTCGCGAGAACTAGAGGCAACGCTTAGCAGCTATGATCGAGTGACTTTGTACAGGACACTTACCACCTTTACGGAAAAAGGAATCGTACATCATATTCCAGACGATAGTGGGTTTGCCAGGTACGGGATTTGTCATGATACTTGTTCACCGTCCTCTCACAGCCATAATCATGTACACTTCAAATGTGAAAAGTGCGGTAATCTATCTTGCATCACAAACTATCATGTGCCGGCCATAGACATGCCTGGTTATCAAATTACAGAGAGGAATTTAATCCTCTCAGGTGTGTGCAGTAGCTGTAATGCATAAGAGTCTCTTATTACGTTTAATTATCTCCATCTGTGCTGTACTGGTCAGCTACAAAGGACAATCACAGACTTGTGAATATCAACTAGAAGGTTACATTTATGATATTCAGACGAATGATCCTTTGCCTTTTGTTACCATTCTTATAGAAAACACCAGTATTGGTACTGTCAGTGATGAGCAGGGCTATTTTCAAATTACCGGTTTATGTAGTGAGGAAGTGCATCTGATGTTTAACTATGTCGGGTATAAAACGCACGTTCATCACCATGACCCATTTCACCCCGAACCAAAGATATTCCTTGCACCTGATGACGTGCTGCTAGAAAGTATTACTGTAGAAGGTGAGTTGATAGACAACGAGTTTGTAACAATGTCTAGTTCATCATTGTCCTATCGAGACATCTCTTTGAATCAGCAGCGTTCGATGGGAGAGATGACTGCCAGACTTTCAGGTGTCTCAACCATTAGTACAGGGCAGAATATTGTCAAGCCGGTCATACATGGATTACACAGTAACCGGATATTGATTATCAACAATGAATTGAGGCATGAATATCAAAACTGGGGGATTGAGCATGCACCAGAGATAGATGCTTCAATGATCGATCAACTAGAAGTAATCAAAGGAGCTGCTTCGGTTAAGTATGGACCCGATGCACTAGGGGGTGTCATCAAGATTAAATCAAGATTGCCATCGCTTCATGATGGTGTAAATAGCATGCTGCAAATAGGTGGAAGTAGCAATGGAAGAGGAGGAGAGGTCTCTGGTCAGGTAAGCTATGGAGGTGAGAGAATTGCCTCGAGCCTTCGGGTTAACTATCAACAGATGGGTGATCTGCAAACGCCCGAATACCAGCTTACTAATACAGGCATGAAAGAATACGGAGCTTCGGGATCGTTCTTGTTTCATGACGGCAAGCTGGACATAGAAGGTCAGGTGAGTCATACCTATCAGCAACTTGGTATTTTGCGCGCCTCAGTTACAGGCAATCTCAACGATCTGGTTTTTGCCTTGGAAAAGGGTGAGCCTACAATCATTGCTCCCTTTGATTATACAATTAACCCACCTTTTCAGGAAGTGGCTCATACGTTAGGTAGAGTGAAAGGTATTTATAGATGGAATGATCAAGAGATAAGCTTGCAATATGGCTTACAGCATAATCAACGTAAAGAGATCGACGTACGCCGTGGCTCTAGTTCTTTGATACCCTCGATCGATTTGGAATTGACAACACACAGCTTGGATGCGGAATGGGTGCTGCCGATCATCGATGGGTGGAATCTATCGGTCGGATCGCAGTCCATGATTCAAGACAATAATAATATACCAGGTACGAATACAGTTCCTTTTGTTCCCAATTTCAATAATTATCGTACTGGAATTTACGGTATTGCTTCACGCCAGATGTCTGTTGGACTTTTAGAATTTGGACTTCGATATGATAGGCAGTTCTCTTCTATCAGAGGGAGGGAGCCTAACAACGATATTTTCATCAACGAATTGAACTTTCAAAATATAACAGCAGCCATTGGTTTGATGAAGGAATGGGACGGTGGGCATTCCTTGCGTTTTAATTTGGGGTCAGCATGGAGGCCGCCTAATATTTCAGAACTGTACAGTTTTGGGAAGCATCAGAATGCGATCGAGTATGGATTGTGGAGATATCAATGGTCTGATACTGGAGTGCTGAAAGCAGGTGGAGTCTATCCATCAGAGGATTTTGAGGTTACGCCTGAAACAGGCTTCAAGGCAATCCTAACCTATGCCAAAGAATGGAGCGGCGGTCAATTGGAAGCAGCAGTTTACGGAAACTTGATCAAGAATTACCTGTATAATCGACCAGCAGGGATGACAAATACTGTTCGAGGTGCTTTTCCGTATTTTGTATTTGATCAGCACGATGCCCTGTTTTCTGGTGTTGATCTTGACTTATTTATTCAGCATAGTCCTAGGCTGTCTTCGACCATGTCAGGTAGCTTTTTGTATGCCAGAGAGATTGAAAATCATTCCTTCTTTGTAGGATTGCCTCCTGCCAATCTAAGGCACAGCTTTGCTTGGGAGCGCCAGTTTAGCCAAAAGTCGAGCATTGAGATGTCTTTAGATAATCAGTGGGTTTTTAGTCAGTGGCTAGCTCCAGATGTAATCAGGCCATCTGCTATTCTAGAAGGCTACGTTGCAGGAGAAGATATTGTGGATGCCACGACAGATAATTTTGATATCACAGCTGCACCGACTGGATATTTACTGACGGGACTAAATACCACTATTCGATGGACTTTTTTTTCTTGCACTTTACGCATAGACAATTTGCTGAATCAGAGCTATCGTGTATATACAGATCGCTTGCGGTATTTTGCCGACCAACCTGGCCGAAACTTCTCAATAAGCCTCACTTACCGTCCATAAATTATTAATGCAACAATATTGCAAGTATCAATTTTATGCATCACTTTTGCATAAAAATAAGAAGTCATGAAAAGTAGCATTTTAACACGTTTTTTGTTTGTTCTATTATTACTACCGCTAGTAGCTTTTGTCAGCTGCGACGACGATGTCCCTGAGGCAGAAGATGAGGAGGAGATCATAACTGATGTTAAATTAATATTCACGTCTGGTTCGACTGTCATAGAAGCAACAGCGCAAGATCCAGACGGGGAAGGACCTGAAGATTTAGTTGTGAGTGATGCGATTACATTAATGGCTGACACTGAATATGTCTTGACGCTGGAACTGGAAAACGCAATTGAAGGTGAAAGTATCGCTGAAGAAGTAGAAAAAGAGAGTGGTGAGCATATGTTCTTCTTTTCGTTTTCGGATGAATTATTTGCTAATCCTACTGGCGATGGAAACGTAGATAACCGTGCAGATTCAGTGCTTTACAATGACCAAGACGGTAACGGTCAGCCACTTGGTTTATCAACTACATGGACAACAGGCTCTGCTGCTCAGGGCTCTTTTCGCATAATATTGAAACATCAACCTGATATAAAAACTGCGACAAGTACGGTTACAGATGGATCCTCGGATCTTGATCTGACATGGCAGGTTAATATTCAATAGACTTTGGTTTAGTAAATAAGTACAGGCTGAGATCATCATTGATCTCAGCCTTTTTCTTTTAGACCAAAAACAATATGTACTTGATCAGAAAAATTCATTGATTCAGCTTCCATTGGACCAAAGTCACTAGAGAAACTTGCAGCTTTTGATTCGGCCATTCGATACATGGGCTGTGGCTGTGAGGTTGATCTGGATGAACCATATTGGATGCTTTTGATTTCTGAGACTTCATAACCTGCTGTATTGGCAATGAGATCTGCTTTCGAGCGTGCATCTTTTACCGCTGATTTAATTAACGAGTTGGTAATACTTTCCTGCGTTGCCTGATCAATTTGAAAACCAATGCTAATATTTGGATTGGAACCTGTCCCAGTGGAAGCGTTTAGCACCTTGATTAGTCGCTTTTGATCAATAGGGAAGACAACGCTTAGTTGCTGGGTTGCCATAAAGCCATCCTCTTTCCATGCGTTGTTGACGTATTTTTTACTTTTAGAGATATTGAATTGCTGAGTGATAATCTCTGCTGGAGCAAACCCTTGCTTTTTCAAAGAGCTGACTAGGCCGTTGATGTCGGTAGTCAAGTCGGTGATTACGGTCGTATAGCTGGCATTTTTTAGCTCAACAGAAAACGTGACTTTACATTCAGTCGGCTTATGGTTGATTTGTGCGCTGCCGGTAATATCTAGTTGGGCAGTTTGGGCAAATGAGGTGAAGGTCAGTGCTAATCCAATTATTAGGATCAGGATTTTTAAATTACTGGTATTTTTCATGTTATCCGTATTTAGCTGTAATATCATAGGATTGCTCAACAAATGGTATGCCGAACTTCTGTGAGTAACTATATTACCTCAGAATGAAGAAAAAATTCTCATGCGTTGTCATCGAAGATGATCCAGCATTTTTAATGATGTTGGGTATTGCTATGCGCAAACTGACAGATATTGAGATCATAGCCACTTTTGATAAAGCATTTGAGGCGATGAGCTTTTTGCAAAATGAAACCCCTGATATACTAGTTACTGATATCAATGTCCAAGGGCATAAAGGGCCAGAGCTTGTGAGCTTGTGTGCTACGCATCCCCAGGTTATTGTGATTTCATCTCATCCAGAGACCATTATGCAAGAGTATTCCATAGCGTACACAGCTTACATTCAAAAACCCTTGTCCACCCTGACACAGATCAAGGATGCAATTGATTTGTGCATCAAAAACCTTAGCTAGTCACATTTTGGGTAATCTGCCAGCTTTCTTGAGTGCCTCATGAATAAGCCACTCGATCTGGCCGTTTGTGTTTTTAAATTCTTCAGCGGCCCACTTTTCCATAGCAACCATTACCTCTTCATTTATCCTGAGCGCAAAGGGTTTTTTTAGTCATTTGCTTCGTTGAATTTGCTGATTGCTGCTTTCAATTCTGCTTCCTTCTTAGTACCAATAAGGAGCTTTTTGCCATTATTGAAGATCAATTGTAACCCTCGGTTGCCAGAAATATTATACGCCATATTTTTTTTGAATGCTGCGCGATATCCCCAGCCGCCGAACTCCATAATTGGATGATAGGATCTCACAAAAGCTTGCTGTATTTCATTTTTTGTGATTTGCCTAAAAGAACGGGTGTATGGATAGAACTTTACCTGAATAGATCCTTCATCCACTTTCATATGAAGGATCTGTATCGATAGGAATAGCACAATGCCAAACATGACGGTGATAGAGCTTATGGATGTGATGATTAATCCAAGATCACTCATAGGGTGATCACCCCAAGGCAACTCTTGGACGAGCTGCTGATACATACCCCAACCAAAAAGCCCTACAAATCCCACTAACATGATGATTGATAAATTCCAGAGCCAAGTGCCAGTAAAGGATTGTTCTTCTTCGAAAAGTAGTTTGCCTTTCATGAGACAGGAATTAATAGATAGAACCAGAATTAACAATTGGAGAGACGTCTTTGTCTGCACAGAGCACTACTAGTAGGTTACTGACCATAGCGGCTTTGCGTTCATCATCAAGTTCAATGATATTTTTAGCGCTTAGTTGATCCAAAGCCATTTCGACCATGCTTATGGCGCCTTCAACGATTTTGTGTCGGGCGGCTACAATAGCAGTTGCTTGCTGCCTTCTAAGCATAGCACTTGCGATTTCTTCGGCGTAAGCTAAGTAACCAATTCTTGCCTCTGCAATTTCAATCCCTGCGATTGCAAGTCTTTCCTCTATTTCGCGTTCTAGGGCGTCATTGACCTCATCTAAACCTGACCGTAGCGTTACATCTGCTTGCGCATCATCAAAGTTGTCATAAGGATATTTTGCGGCCATTTTTCTAACGGCTGCATCCGTTTGCACACGAACAAAATTTTCGTAATCATTGACTTCAAAAGCGGCAGCAAAAGTGTCTTTGACTCGCCATACGAGAATAACAGAAATCATGATCGGGTTTCCAAGTAGGTCATTGACCTTGACACGCTCACTATCAAAGTTTCGAGCTCTAAGCGAGACACTCTTTTTTGTCATGAATGGATTCGCCCAAAAAAAGCCATTGTCTTTGACTGTACCCATGTATTTACCAAAAAGCACCAAGACTTTGGAGCCGTTGGGGTTTACTAAGAAAAAGCCCGGTAGCATGAATAAGAAGAGCACTAACGGAAATAGTCCTAGTGGACTGCGGGTAGCAATAAAGGTGAATAGTGCAATGACTAATACGCTAAAAGCCAGAAAAACCATCGAATAACCACTGAATGGGTTAAATTTTTGTTCGTTAGAATGCATATCAGATCTTTTAAGTGAGTGATATTAATATACGAAATTTTTTTTTGATTGGGTTTCATGCTCAGCGAAAAATGAAAGTGCGTGAGGGATATGATGAGATTTCTTTTTTGAGATTGCTACCCGACTTTAGACCTTGCTAATCGTACATTTGCTGTCATGACAAACATCAAAGCTTTTGACAGCTGGTATAGCTTTCATCAACAACTAGTGTTGGTTTTTAACCTCATCATTGTGGTTACCTTGGTGCCCTTTGGATGGATCTATTTACAAGTGGACAGCGGCCGATTCGAGCCTTACTTTTCTGAGTTATGGATTCGATTGGTAGGAGCGCTATTACTATTTGGTGGTGCTAGCGGGATCATTTGGAAATCATATAGAAGGGGTAATGAAGCTCTTAAGGATTATGACCAAGGCCTTACCATTGGGCAAAAGCTCCGACATTACTACCAAGTTCAGATTCGTAAATTTTTAAGATACGAGTTGGCGTGTGTGTTAATTGTGGCAGGGATGTATTTTTTTGAGCCTTTACTTTTCGCGATCGCCTATCTTTTTGTTCTTTTCGTTTTCTCATTAGATTGGCCCAAGTATGACAAAGTGGTAGTGCAAATGAAATTCACAAAAGAAGATCGCGAAGTATTAGAGCAAAAGGATCACAAGCTTGATTAAGCACCAATGAATTTCTGCCATTTCCAGGCAGAGGACATCATTTCTTCTAATCCAAGTTCTGTTTTCCAACCCAGTTCCTCATTGGCAAATGTCGTATCAGCATAAATCTGTATGACATCTCCTTCTCGCCTTTCGACGATTTGATAGTTTAGCTTCAGCTTATTGACCTGCTCAAAAGTCTGAATGACCTGTAAGACCGAACTTCCTTTGCCTGTTCCCAGGTTGAAATATTCATAGTTGTTTTTTTGCTTCTGATCAGCAAGTCTCCGGACTGCTTTGACATGCGCTTTTGCTAGGTCTACGACATGGATATAATCTCTTATCGCAGTGCCATCAGGTGTAGGATAATCATGACCATACACTTTGAGTTCGTCTCTCATACCAATTGCAGTCTGGGTAATATAGGGAATGAGATTCGCAGGAACTCCCAAAGGGAGTTCTCCGATCAATGCAGAGTCATGTGCTCCCACAGGGTTGAAGTATCTCAGTGAAATAGCATTGACCGAAGGGTCCGAGTAGCAGGTGTCGCGAAGGATTTCTTCACAAACCTGCTTACTATTTCCATACGGTGATTCTGCTGGCTGGAAAGGGGTCTGCTCAGTGACGGGAAGCTTATCAGGCTGACCATATACGGTGCAAGAGGAGGAGAAAACAAGGGGAAGATCTCCATGTTTCTGCATGAGCTTGGTCAGGTTAAGTAGCGAGTTTACATTGACATCGTAATACAGTACTGGTTTTTTCACAGACTCACCGACCGCTTTTTTGGCTGCAAAATGAATGATGCCATCTAGATGATGGGTATCGAAGACTTTTGAAATAGCGGCATAATCTCTTAAATCCAATTGAATGAATTCAGGCTTTATACCCGTTATTTTATCAATCCTATCTAATACTTCTACACTGGAGTTCGAAAGATCGTCTACGATTAGTACATCGAATCCTTGCTGGATTAATTCTACGGCTGTGTGTGATCCTATGTAGCCTGTCCCTCCGGTAAGTAAGATTTTCATAGTACGACTGTTTTGTTGCTTGCTTACAAAAATGTATTAACATTCTTTATCTTCACTCACACTTATCAGATAAAAATAATCAATGACTTATCTTATTTACGGTGCATATGGTTACACAGGTGCTCTGATCGTCAAAGAGGCGGTTTCAAAAGGTCACAAGCCCATATTAGCAGGTAGAAACGCCACCTTAACGGCTGCAATAGCTGAGAAATATAAGCTTCCGTATGAAGTATTCAGTTTGGAAGAGACCCAAAAGCTTGAAGATGCTTTAAGCAAAGTAGACCTTGTACTACACTGCGCTGGTCCTTATTCGAAGACGGCAAGACCAATGATAAAAGCGTGCCTGCATACAAAAACGCATTACATAGACATCACCGGTGAGTTAGAAGTCTTCGAATATGCTGCCAGCAAAGACCAAGCAGCAGTGGACGCCGGTATTGTACTATTACCTGGAGCAGGATTTGATGTCGTACCTACAGACTGTATGGCTGCTCATTTGCACGAGCTTATGCCTGATGCGACAGAGCTCGAGATGGGGTTTCAAAGCTTGTCTAAGCTCTCGAGAGGAACTGCTTTGACGATGACCGAAAACCTGGACAAAGGAGGGGCTATTCGAAAGGATGGTAGGATTTTAGTCGTGCCCAATGCCTATAAATCAAGAAACTGGGAGATCAATGGGAAGTCGATTTCGTTTGTTAGTATCCCGTGGGGAGATGTGTCTACAGCTTTCCATAGCACCGGTATTCCAAATATCATTTTGTACTTTGCCGCGCACCCCAAGATGATTCAGAAAATGAAAAAATTGAATCGTTTTCGATGGTTCATGGGATTGGGTTTTGTGCAATCGATTCTGCAAAAACGAGTTCGTAAGAATATTACAGGCCCTGATGAGAAAATGAGGGAATCTGCCCGATCGATGATCTGGGGTGAAGTGACAAATGGAAAAGGTGAGAAAAAAGCAGCCTTGATGAATACACTAGAAGGTTACAAGCTGACATCCATCTCAGCTGTCGATATTTCGGCTGGTGTATTGACTAAAGGGCTTGACCCAGGTTTTTATACTCCGAGCAAAGCCTTCGGAGCAGACTATATCTTAACTATAAGTGATACAACGATTGAAGATCTTAGCTAATGTCCGTCAAGAGTGATTTTCCAATTTTTGCTCATCATACCGGTCGGCCATTTCATTACCTTGACAGTGCAGCTACAACTCAAAAGCCTCAAAGAGTCATCGATGCTATTACGCGGTATTATTCCCAAGACTGTAGCCCGCCGGGTAGAAGCATCTACCCTTTGGCGCAAGCACTGACCCAGCAGTTGATAGACGCACGTCGAACCATAGCTGACTTTCTCAATGCTGAGTCCGATGAGCTAGTTTTCACAGGAGGATCAACAGATGGTATCAATAAGGTGGCACGGTCATATCTTCAACCTAGGCTAATGCCAGGGGATCAAATATTAGTTTCCGGCTTTGAGCATCATAGCAATTATGCGCCCTGGATCCATGCTGCCAAGCAAACGGGTGCTATGGTCATAGTCGAGACACCTACAGAAGAAGGGGGACTGGATATAGCTCAGTTTGAAGCGAAGATCACCGATCGAACTAAATTCATTGCTTTGGCCACTGTCTCGAATGCAACAGGGTATCGGTTGCCAGTTGAAGCGCTGATAGCGGTAGCACATGATCGAGGTATTCCAGTGCTCATTGATGCGGCCCAATCTGCCTCTCATGAACCTACGGATATGAAGAAGCTAGATGCCGATTTTTTGGTATTCTCAAGTCATAAGCATTATGGTCCAACAGGGTTGGGTGTACTATATGGGAAAAAACAGTTTCTGCAGGATATGCAACCTGCTAATATTGGCGGTGGTGGCTTACAAAATGTGTCAGGTATCGAAGTCACTTACCCAGAAGGGCATCGGAAGCATGAATCTGGTATTCCTCATATGTCGGGCATCTTGGGTCTTGCTGTAGCCATCGATTATCTCAGCAGTCTTGGATGGGAAAATATTCAAAGTCAGGAAAAGCTTTTGATGAAGCAATTGGAATCCGGTCTACTCACGATGCCGCAGGTGTCGCTATTACCAGCACAAGGAGGTAGGCATGGGCTAGTTTCTTTCACAGTCGAGGGAATAAGTCACCTGCAGATTGCAGAACAATTAGGAGAATTAGGCATCTGCATGCGTGCTGGTCATCAGTGTGCTCAACCGGTGCATCAGGCGCTATCTTTGGAATCCAGCTGTCGCGTGTCCATTGGATGTTACAATGATAAAGAGGATATCAATTCGTTTCTTAAAGGGCTTGATCAGGTGTTATTAAAGACTTGATGATGTGATATCAATTTTGAGAAACATCAGACAGTGTTTAGGGTCTTGAAAAGAGCTAGCGGTAAGTATCTGGCGATCAAATGGGACGTTCGGTTGTGGGCTCTGGTCATTGCCCTTGGTACCCAGTATTTGGTTGCAGCTCAATCGTCTGGCGTAATAGACGTTGAGCGATCCCTGGTCTGGATCATTTCCAATGACGGGCAATGTAACGGTGTCTTACTTGATCATCCCGAAGCCAATCTGCGTAATTTTGTGCTCTCTGCCGATCATTGTTTTCGATCAGAGATTGGTTCTTTAGAATTCATTTTCGCACCGGGTTCATTGATTCCAAATTTAGATGTGCAGAGGACCTTTTGGTCAACAGATCAATACCAAGTGCTGGCAAGGTCACCTAATCAGGACTATGTACTTTTTGAGATTACGGATACGATCCCATCATACTTGATGACCTATGCATCCGGATGGTCAACATCCGCAGTTGCGCCCTTATCTACCTTTGGGTTGCATGTGTTAGATGGTCAAGTTTTTTCCAATAGTGATTATGATCGCCCAAAGAATCGCACCATCAGAGCTATAGCAGAATACGGCGGAGAGCCAGTGCCAGAGGGGGGATGGTATATTGAAAAATGGGAGAATGGCTATACTGCCCCGGGGTCGAGTGGATCACCACTCTTTGATCAATGGTCTTACTTGATAGGAATACTTAGTGCAGGGTCGTCTACCGAGGAATTACCCTTCAGTGATTACTATACTAAGTTTGATATAATGAACAAGTCCTCCAAAAATGACACGGGTCTTAGTCGATTTATGGGCATAGATGCATCTGAAGCCGCTTTTTTGGAAGGGCGAAATGCTAGCGATGATGTCAAACTTGCCAATTACTCAGAAGGTTTTAACAATCAACTTGATTTTCAGAGTGGTTTAGAGATACGCGAAGACTTCATGTTATCTGAGCCCTCCTCACTGAAAGGGGTTTATGTAACCGCCGCAGAAGTGATTCCTACTGATTTGGTCAATATCGTAATATGGGTAGATGAAGAAATAGTCTATGAGCAGTTGGTTTTTACTGGGTTTTTGGATGTATTCAGTGAAAACTATATTGAATTGGATAGTTCGATTGTTGTAGAAGGGAAAGTATCGGTTGAGATTGAAAATAATCGATCTATTCAGGTGGTTCAAGCACTAACAAACAAGGGTGGTGTTGAGATAGACAATGTAATCTCTACGACTTCTTCCGTGTTTATGGCGTTACATTTAGATGAATATCAATTGGTAGTTGAGAAGATAACGGATGAAGAGCTGCTAATCTATCCTGTGCCCTCTGGGGAAAACTTGTTTGTAGTAGGTATCAAGCGTGCGGACGAGCTAACTTTTTATGACATGCAGGGGCAAGTCGTTTCCCCGATTTATACCATTGACTATCAAGGAAGACATCTTTTTAATTTTGGTCAGTTACCTAGCGGAATCTATTTCTGTAGAATTGGGAATAAAACATATCGTACAGTCATCGATAAAAAGTGATCGTTTATCTAAGAGCCTTTTTAAACTGAGGTAAAATCGTTATTTTGTGTTGTATAAGTCTGAATTATCAAATTTCATTCAAATGAAGACACTTAAAAGAATTATCAAATATTTCTTTTTTGCAATCATTTTGTACTCCTGTTCTGAAATGCCCGATATGGGTATGGATGAAGCCGAGTTGAGACGAATGCCTTTCAAGCAGCGTGTATTTCTACTAAACAGTAGTAATCAATCTCAAATTTATGAGATCGATTATGACTTCCAAGGTCTTCGAGGTGACGCTATGCTAACAAAATTGCCTATCAGTTATCAAGGCAATTTATTCGATCTGCCACGAGGAGGTCATATGTCTGTCGACCCTACTAAAAGTTACCTAGTGATTTCAATCACTAGAGATAAAGCGCTTTGGTTTGTTTCACTTACGCCAAACGTTGATGGACTATATGAGGCTAAAAGATTACCTTTTGAAGGATCCATTAAAAAAATCACACAGGTTGATTTTGATCAACACGATTTCTTATTCTTAGCTGGATCGGGAGGATTTTTTAGGGTTACAACCCCTACAGGTTCAAATGAGATATGGACAATGAATGATGGTGAATCAGTCACAGTTAATCATTTAGGCTTCAATGGTTCTATCGAATTTGAGGATGAGGGAGAAGATGGAGAAGATTATTTTGACGAGCCTAGCTCTACAGACTCTGACTACGCCTTTATCTCAAGAAAGCAACGACAGATTGATCGTGGTAAATTCAAATTTTCAGGCGGAGACATCACATTCACACAAAACAGTGGGGAGTCGGGAGGATTTGAGCAAGAGCGTCTCGTAAGCTTTACTCAGTGGGGCAACATGGCCGCTTACATCGCTTTAAACATCGCAGATGCATCCATGAATTATAATGCGAAAGCATTATTTAGGGTACGTGCAGTGACCAAAGAAAACGGAAAAGGCACACATAAGGTAACTGGTGGAGCGATGATGGGAGATAATTTACTGATCACTTCTCATCATTTTACATCTGATTTTTCGGTTTGGAATATGGCGGGTGAAGAATTAGCTAGACCTAGTATCACGTTTGCAGATCCTGCCGATGCTTTTTCACGACACAACTGGGGAGATATGGCAACTACCCAGACTTTCGACGAAAATATCACAATCGAGTCACGATTTATTGGCGCTGACAATCCTTATATCCCATACTATGAAGGACTGAGTCTTGCTGAAGTCAAGTTGTACAGACCAGGTGCTAAAGTCACTGACCAGTATGACTTGTCAGACGATAACCCAGGCATTAATCTAGAGGCAAGACGGAATGCTGCAAATGCAGATGTCGCTGACCTAAGAAAGAACGCATTGAAATTTACTTCTTTAGGTGGTGGCTCGATGCTATTGAAATTTCCGACTGTAGTTATTCCTACAGCTCAAACGCAGCTCCAAGTGGTCGAAACTAGTTGGAATAAAAGCGCAACCTATGATGATAAAACACAAGCGTATAATGACTATAAAGAACGCGCTTCTGTCTACATCTCGTACAGTAATGAGCAGTATTACGGTAGCTGGGCAGACGATGAGTCTAATTGGGTTAAAGTAGGTGACGCATACATCATGAGTAACTCGATGAGCCTCGATGGATTTGATGCTTTCAGTTGGGTTAAAATTGTTGATGATACGTCTCTTACTCCAGATGGTTTTGATGTCAACTTTGTAGGCGTTTATGAAGAAGCTGCACCTTTGGATCCTTTCTGTACAAATGAGACAGTGATAGTTGCTCAAGATGGAGTAGATACTCAAATGCCAATACGAGTAACGCCTCTGGGTACTTATGTTGATGGGACTGTTACTGGTTACAGATGGAGAATCAGAAATAATTCCGCAGATGAGATGACTTTAGATTGGGATCTGTTTAATCAAGGATTAACTGGTAGTCAGATAGTGCCTGCCGGTTTTGAAGTTCATTTTTCAATAGACCTAGGGGGTATAATTATCGTATATGCAAACGGCGCTCTGTTGGATATAGTGTCACACAGTGGGCCAAGCAAAGACATTAGCCAGTGTAATTAGTTACAATTGGAACCGATTAGCATAGAAAAGGCAGTATAAGCTGCCTTTTCTATTTTTATCAAGTATGCTCTTTCGTTGATTTCAGTTCTTATTTGCTAGGCTGCAATGATGGTTTTAAAAGTATACAAATACATCATCAACAAATCAGTCAGATATTATCAATGGTTATGAGACCTACACTCAACCGATAAGATCAGTTTCATTGATATCAGGTAGACTTTCTAAAACCAATTCATCTAAGTTAAGCAGGGCGTTCTAAATCATGATAATGCAAGGCAGGGTGCATCAGAATGAAGCTAGTCGTACTATTTGGCCCTTGAAGGTGCTTTTTATGGAATCAACACTTGATTTTCACATCATGTGAAACCAAAGCAGTTACGCCGAAATACCAGAGAACTACTCGCAGATAGACACTTCAGGGGGAGCTTCCCAGGTGGAATTAGGATACAGCGTTAAGCAGTTTGTATTACAAGGCGCTAACACAAGAGGAATAGGAGCAACAGACGATATGTTTGCTCGCTCTATGCAAATAGACTGCTGTGAGACGCTATAAGCAGAAAAGAATCCAACTACTACTTCCTTATCATTCGACGTACTGAAGATGTTTCCACTGATCGCCTCAAGTGGCGGATTGAAGACATCAGCTCTCAAGTTGTTCTGCTTGTTGAGGGTATTTAAAAAATCAAATTCTGATGCTGTAATACTCTTCACATTGATTGTTGCTAAAATGGTACCACGTCCATTAAACGGCAGCGTCACGGCCTCTATTTTTAACGGACTATTTGGCTCAAATAGGTCGTTTGATATAGTTCTAATGCCATTCGATAGATCACCTTTATTTTGCCAACAATTGACCGTCGGGCCCTCACTGGTCTGTCCAAAGTAGAAGGCTAGACAGCTTTCAGATGCTCCTAGGGGAGGAGCTGGTTGCACATAGCGTTGTTCTATTCCGATCGCCTCTACTTTGAAGTAGGCCTCATCTGGAGAGTTTTGAATTTCGATCGAGACGACGTGCTGCTGAACTCGCGTGGATATAAACCGATTGGTTTCATTTGTTCTGTTAAATACTTGAAAATCGACGTCAGCTTCTGTGACGACCGGAGTAGGAGGGATAACCACAAACTCACTTTCGTAAGAACCATCCGCAGGTGTCACGAACACTAAACGATAGCCTTTTCCTATTTCTCCTGTAAAGTCCTGAGCATTTGTGAGGTATACACCAGGCTCACTTTCCACTAAGTCATATGAATTACCATCACTGTCCTCGATCATCACTTGCGCATCCGAAACAGGTAGTCTATTTCGATCGATCGCTCCTAGAACATCACCTGTATAGTTCAGTTGCACAGTGTATGGCCCCGGATCGGTTGTGACCTCACCCTCTACAACCAACTGCTGTTCAAAATCAGTCAGCGCTTCATCAATTTGCATTAAGCAACTGCTTAATGCAATTAAGACAGCAAAGAATAGTATTTGATTTCTATTGAACATCACTTGACGAGATTGGTAGTTTATATTTTGTTGTTGTTGCTCCTAGATCAGGATGGAAGCAGGTTACTGAAATTGTGGCAGGAGAAGCCAGATCAGATGTCCTAAATGAAATCGATTTTTCATTTGGGTAAGTAAGAGGTTGCCATAATAATAGATCACTGATATTGGGGTAGTTAGGATTTGTCTTCTTCGGGATCATAAATGATAAGGATTTTTCTGCATATAATGGAATCACTGTCTGACTTACCCCCGGGCTGACGGCATTTCGTTCTTTGGTATAGAAGGCCACTACTCCATATTGAGCTATTGATCCTAATGGCATAAGGTTTCTTCTCTTGTTGATCACATCTATGTGATCAATACTTGCAGGATCTAACTGTAGTACGGCACTATCTGCGCCTACAGGCTTTCCATCTAGAAGAAGCAGAGGTCTTCCTTCGTACGTTCTACGCTGCTCCTCTGAGAAAACCATTATTTTTTTCTTTTTGAAGAATACGTATGGTACAATTTCTTTGACCACTGAATGCATGTCAGGGAAATACACAAATTCGTCTAGGGGAATCTGGTAATCGAATGCATCGTATACAGATACTGCGTTTTCCTGCTGCGTTTTTGCTTTCAATTGCTTTGAACCGTACATCGTGGTTATCCCATGCAATGAAAGCAAATGATTAATGTATGTAGCATTCGGATTTTCAATCGATGTTGGAACGACTGTCGATGGTGCTATTTGGGGGTCTAATGATATCGGCTGCCCACCTGCTATTAGATACGCTTTATTAAAATAGATGTCTCTTAATGGGGGAAATTTGAAGACACCATTTTTAGCATTTGTTTGCATTACACCCGGTAATAGACCTGGTATGCTCATTGTAACTGTCTCATTCTCGTCAGTAGATGATTGCAGCGTCCCAGAAATAAGTACACCAAGTGGTAGACATCTTGAGGCATCAAATGGCTCATTTGGTATATCTATTGTGGCTGCTATAAGCAATTTGTTTGTCGTCTGACTGTCAGTCACATCGAACAGCTGTTGGATCCAATACTCATTGATGAAAGACAAGTCAGATGAAATGACTCCCGGACTAGGTTGGAAATAGTCTTGTGTAATTGAAACGGCTGAAATAGCCCCAAAGGGTCTACTTAAGAGGTCTAGGGCAGATACGCTTAGAGTTTTTTCCTCATTTGTACTTGCATTTTCAGTAAGTTCTATTTCAATTTTGAAAGGGTTAACTGCTGAATTGTGAATGTGTCTTTTGCTGGTTTCTTTCGTATTTTGGATCAACCGTAAGCTGATTAGCCCTTTTGGTAGCAAGTCTTTGGGTAAGTCCAGCGGCAGACTTGAGACATCATAAGCGATATCTCCTTTTTTGCTATTGACGATCAATTTCCCTGTAGTCTTGTCTCCAATCAGGTCAAGCCTTACCATTTCTTGTGTCTCGGTTGCTTTGATGCCAGTCTCTGATGTTGCCGGAAATTTTAGGTTTTGTACAAGATTATCTTGGCGACCGACGTCATATGAAATTGAAAATTTTGCACTGTCTGTTATTGGTAGATCGATTACAGTATAGTTATCCTCAAATGGGGCTGAAACAGATGTATTGTCTGTTAATTTAATGGTCGCATTGTTGACCGTTAGACTACTCCGGATGAGAATACGCTGGGTCGTATTTCTAACGAAACTTCCACCTTCTGGATGTACCTGAAAAATAACCTGATCCGCTTGGATAGGCTTGTCATCAGGGTTTAGGATAAAAAACTTCTTTAAAGCGTATAAATCATTCGATTCTGGATGATACGCTACGATTTTGTACCATCCCGAAGGAACACTCGGATTTACAGAAAATGAAAAAGTTCCAATCTGATTAATCAGTGGAACGTATTTGAAGGCCTCAAAACGTCTCGTTTTTTCGTTATACAATGCCAAAGACATTGTAGAGTTCGGCAATACAATTCCCTTCACGGCTACTGTGCCTTCGATCGATTCGTAAGAGAATTGGTAGTCTTTCTTTAGCAGAATATACACGTCGGAAATTTCGCAACCCTCTTGTCCAATCAGTTGCGTAGAAGAGAGCAATGCAATTGCTATGGCAATGATGAAGTTAAATCTCATTCTTTCGTGCCTTTATACTTGAAGTTGATAGTAAATGATGGAAATGCAGAACCAAGTACCGCTAACTGAAATACTCGTGGGATTGAATTATTGGCATCTATGTTATTTACAAATACGGAGAAAGGGTTATCTCTTCCGTAAACATTGTACACAGAAAATGTAAAGCTGTTTTCCCAAGGGCTATTTCTTTTGTTGGAGCCAGCAAGTGTGACGGAAAGATCCAGTCGGTGTGTATCCGGAATTCTGAAGTTGTTTCGATCGATGTATGTATAATACCTGTCGTTATTGACCGTGTACCGGAAGCTTGATTGTGGAAGTGTAACTGGTCGACCCGATTGATAAACAAAGTTCCAGCTAGCAGTCCAAAGCCTTGAAAGCTTAATATTTGAAGAGATATTTAGGTTGTGGGGAGAATCAAAATCTGCAGCATAATAATTTCCTTGATTGATGGTCTCCGAAATAAAGTCACTGTCGACTAATCGCTCAGTTCTGGAGAGCGTATAACTGACCCAACCATTGACTCTGCCTATTTGCTTTTTGACGTAGAGTTCCAGTCCGTAGGCTCTGCCTTCTCCAGCTAAAAGGTCTTTTTCCAAAAACTCATTCATCAGAACAGGTGCGCCTGTCCGTAGCTCTGTCAGTTGGGCAATATCTCGGTAAAATACCTCAGCAGATGTTTCATACATATTTCCTGCCCAGTTTTTGAAAAACCCTGCGCTATATTGATGGCCTATTTGCGGCATCACATTTCTATCACTCACTTTCCACACATCCGTAGGTAGCGATGCAGTCGCATTTGAGAAGAGGTGAATATACTGTCTGTTAAGTGAATAAGAGGCTTTAAATGATGTGGACTGATTCAGAAGCACATTCAAAGAAAAGCGTGGCTCCAACCCACCAAATGTCCTTACAAATGACCCCGGATCGTATGATATGATTTCTGTTATGCTTGACTCAGTTCGAGGCAAGTCTGGGTCAAATAGAGGCTCATCTCCAGATCCTATATTGCTAAAAGTAGAATAGCGTAAGCCCCCAACCATTGAAACTCGTGGACTCAATTTGTACTCTGCGTTTACATAAGTTCCAGTTTCTAAAGCTAATTCATTTCCAAACTCAACATCTCGAATCCCAGAATTACCACTGGGAGTGATAGATCCAGGGGATATATTATACATGTTAAGGTTGACGCCCGCATCTACGACAAGTTTGTCGCTGAAATAGTAAGTGAAATTTGCAGTCAACCCATAATTGGTGATGCCTGTGCCAGTTGTATTTGCAGAAAGCGGCTCATCATTGATCAACTTTGCTCGATAGTCTGAATAGAAAGCGACAAGGTTTGACGTTAAATTGTTATTGTACTTATGGTTCCAAGCAAGCGAAAAACCATCTACAGCATATTGATAAGTAGTATCTCCGGAGAAGCTAAATCGATCGGTGCTCAAATATGAGCTGAAACTAATTACATCATTTTCAGAAATATTATGGTGGTACTTCAGGTTGAGGTCGCCATACGCTGCGCTACTTTGTGCGATCGATTGCCGATCAAAGCTATTGAGCACCAAAGCAGGGTTTGCATATCGACCACCAATCATGAGGCTAGATTTACCAGATATGATAGGAATTTCTAACTGTGCTCTGTTGTTGACAGGTCCGATACCTCCTATAAAGACCACTTGCTCCTTGTCCGGTATTTTTTGCGTGACATCAAGTAGCGAAGACAATCTGCCACCATAGTTAGCCGGCATTGACCCTTTGTAGAGTGTGAAGTTGCCCACCACATCTGGGTTAAAGACAGAGAAAAAACCCAATAGGTGACTGCTATTGAAAATTGGAATATTATCAAATAAAATTAAATTCTGATCTATGTTGCCACCTCGGACATTGAATCCTGATGTTCCTTCCCCGATGCTTGAAACCCCTGGAAGGGTCTGAATCACTTTGGCGATATCCACCTCACCCATGAATGCAGGCAATGTCTTAACAGATTCTAAATCAAGTACTATTTTACCTGCGTTGGCACTTGTGACATTTTTATCTATGGCTTGTCCGGTCACCACTACACCATCCAATTGCACGGTTTTATCAAATACTCTGACAAAAATTGTTGTATCGGATGTAAGGTCGATATCAAGTACTTTATCTATTGTACTCACTGATTTGATAACCACTTGATAATTACCCATCGGGGCGGTAATACTGAAATTACCATTTACATCCGTGCTACTTCCATCACTAAGCTGCTTCAACAGTACTGTAGCTCCGATGATAGGGGTCTCGTTCTCTTCTTGTATCAATTGGCCCGATAGGGTATACTCAGGCAATATTTGTTTGGCAGAGCCATTCAGTAGAATCACCATTGCATCATCTAGGATGTCAAATGATAAGCTTGTTGTAAGTAATAACTCACTGAGAGCTTGTCTTAAGCTTGAACTAGGCTTAAAGCTTGGGACAGTCACATCATTAATCCATTCATCTTGATAGTAAATGGCAATGTTATAGGTCGATTTTATTCTTGCTAAACCCTCTTTCAAGGTTATTTCAGTCGTAGTTTGACTGTCTGTTTGAGCAGCTAGATTTTCACTACCAAGTAAAAAGAGGAAGGAGAATAGAAGAATATGAATAACTGAGTGATGGCAGTTTTCCCTAAGAATATTAATCATGTGATTTTTTTGAACGTAAGTATGGGTTGCTACCTGTCTTGAAGATTTTATACAGGATAAAAAGCCGTGCAACGAATTACAGAGGTGTAGACACATTATAGAGCGCAAATGTTCGAGTTTCTGACCATATTTTCATGATTTTTTTTCAATTGGTCTTATCGAGTGTCAACTGGATTACACTTTTGATGAGACCAACTCATCGCTTCTTAGCTGGAAAAGATATTTTGCTAGATAAAAGGCTCCAATACCGCTGATTATGTGCCACAGAAAATGTGAACCAACAGGAAGCCACTGAGCAAACCAATGGTCAAGTTCTCGAAAAAGAAGTGACAAAATCAAGCAACTGACAGATATGACAAAACTGCTAGCATACTGATAGGAGTGGCGGGCTAGATAGATCCAGATGGGTAAAAAAATGACGACACCGGCGATAAAATAGCTTAGATTAACAGAAAACTCTGACGTCTCAAAAATTAGTAAGTAGAGCCTAAAAAAGGTAAATGGCAAGATGATTATGAGCACATAAAACCATCGATTCAGTAACTTGAACCAGAAATAGATACTTACAACAATGGTCAAAAAAGCTGTGGGCAATACGTCTAGATAAAGTAGCCATGCAGAGGTTCGAGCGGCATGATACAGTACGCTACCAGTCCCCCCAAGTACTAGCAGCGGGATACACAAAAATATAAACTGATATGATTTGATGTGACTCCGGAGCTTCCAACCCCAATAGAGTGCAGGAAAAATCAATGCTAGTGAGGAGATAGCGTTCCATGGCTCAGCTATCAGACCAGATAGATCAGTTTCTGCGTATACAGGTCCCCCATCTGCGGGGAGCTGAATAATTGATAGTTTGAAAACAAAGTGTTGCATGGGATTGTAGCCTTTATTAATCTTTAAGATTTTCTATAAAAAATATAGTTTCACGATTTTGTAGACCTTTTCCACAGAGAAATAGTTGATTTGCTATCTTAGCGCGACAGCCAATCGCAATGTTACACCAATGAATAGATTTCTTTCCTTCCTTTCATTTTTTGGTGGGCTTTTAATCACGATTTTAGGGATCATGATTATGCTCGACCAAAGCAATACCGTCAGTAATTCAAAGAGTTTATCGACGATTACCTTGATAATGGTATTTGTTGTAGGATTCTCTCTAATCGTCTATATTGTTCGCAATAAAGGCATCAAGTAATACGCTCGACCAAAACTTTACATATGTCTAAGGACACCAAGATTTTATATGTTGATGACGAGGTTGGTAATCTCAATTATTTTAAATCTGCTTTTCGTAGAGAGTTCAATGTATTGACTGCAGAATCTGGTGATGCCGCCTTGAAGATTCTTAAAGAGGATCGAGATATCCCTGTGATACTGACTGACCAGCGTATGCCTAAGATGTCTGGCGTGACATTTTTGATGCAAAGTATCAACTTGGTACCTGACGCGATCAGAATACTTGTTACTGGATACTCCGATATGGAGACGGTAATCAATGCGATCAATCATGGTCATATCTACTACTTCATTAATAAGCCTTGGTCTTATGATGAAATGAGTATCGTGATTCAGCGTGCCCTGGATACGCATAACCTTAGGGTTAAAAATAAGGAGCTAGAGCTGAAAAGTGAACAGCAGGAAAAAGAGAAAATTACTGCCCAGTTGATGATGCTGCAAAACCAAGTAAACCCTCATTTTCTGTTCAACTGCTTGAATAACTTATCTGCACTTGTCAACGAGAATGAGCCTGCCCGGAAATTCATTCGAAAGCTTTCGTCTATTTACAGGTATTTATTGGAACACAAAAACGACCACCTTGCTTCCTTGGAAGAAGAGTTCGATTTTATGAGTAACTATCTTTACCTGCAAAAAGTCAGATTTGCAGATGCACTGGTTTTTGACAATCAAGTCGCACAACCCTACCCGAAACAATATATTCCCTCGGGGGCAATTCAATTGTTGGTAGAGAATGCCATTAAGCACAATGTGGTCACTGTCAGAAACCCTCTGATTATTACGATTGCGCAGGAAGGAGATTGGCTGATTGTAAGAAATAACTATCAGCAAAAACCCAATGTAGATTCTACTGGCATCGGACAACCTAACTTAATCAAGAGATACGGTTTGTTTACCCTCAATTTACCTGAGTTTGTCTTAGAAGATGAATACTACGTTGCCAAGATACCATTGCTAGAAAAAACAGAATAATGCCATGCTTAAAGTAGTCATCATTGAAGATGAGCCAATCGCAGCTCAAGACCTCGAAAAGACATTAATTCGTGTCGCTGAGGATGCTGAAGTAATTGCCAAATTAGATAGCGTAACCAATGCTATACAGTGGTTGAGTGAAAATGAATGCGATTTAATCCTGTCTGATATTCAGCTTGGAGATGGTTTGAGTTTTGATATTTTCCGAAATCTCGACTTAAATACGCCCATTATAATCACAACAGCTTTTGATGAGTATGCGTTACGTGCTTTCAAAGAAAATAGCATCGATTACTTACTAAAGCCCATCGATACCGATGAGTTAAAAAAGGCTATCGAAAAATATAGGTTCTGGAAAAAAGATAATATCGATTTTGACTTAGGTACGATGATCGAATCGCTGCGTCCTCGAGACCAGAGTTATCAAGAGCGTTTTATTGTCACTTTAGGAGAGCGCATTCAGTCGATTGCTGAATCACAGGTCGCTTACTTCTTTAGTGAGGATCGGTATACTTACCTAGTAGATCATAACGGAAAGCAACAGATACTCAATAGCAATTTAGGTGACCTTGAAAAGACACTTAATCCTAAGAAATTTTACAGAATCAATAGAAAATTTATTATCTGCTTCGAAGCGATTAAGAGTATGATAGCTTATTCTAAAAGTAGAGTCAAGATCGACTTGGTCCCCGAACCACCGAATAGCCTCGATGTGATTGTCAGTGTAGAAAGATCTGGGGCATTCAAGAAGTGGCTAAATAGATAGCGCTTTGGCATGATATTAGTAAACATCTGGAATGAATATCTGTTATAGATATTGATAAGGTTGTTTTGAGTTTTTGGTGAGAGTCTCGATACATCGAGACTCTTTTTTTGTTTTTATTCAACCTATTCAATAAAAGGTCTTTAAATTGACCGTTAACTAAGATTTCAATTTCTTGCATACGTCCTCACCTTCGTTAGAAGGAATTTCCGCCTCAGTTGCAGATTTCCAAATTATCAGAGCACAGACCGAACTAATTTGCCAACCACTGGAGGTTGAGGATTATGTCGTGCAACCGATTGTGGATGTTAGTCCTCCAAAGTGGCATTTGGCCCATACTACATGGTTTTTTGAGAGATTCCTACTTCAACCGTATTTGAAGGGATACCAATTGTTTAGCTCGGAGTTTCCACTCCTTTTTAATAGCTACTACGTTGCTGCAGGCGATAGATGGCTGCGTGCAGAAAGAGGTAACCTCACTCGACCGACGGTGAAAGAAATATATGCGTACAGAGCATATGTCGACCGGCACATGGTTGAGCTGCTAGAGGACCCCAAGTGTTTGGACATCGATGGTTTTAAGTATGTTTTCACAATCGGGTTGAATCATGAACAACAACATCAAGAGCTATTACTGTATGATATCAAGTACATTTTGGGACATAACCCACTTTTACCGAAGTATCATTCAGGTATTAGAACTAAGAGGGCGACGGTTGATCGCAGTGAACCACGGTGGCTAGCAGTTGATGCTGGAAACTATCGAATTGGAGCAAGTGATGACGGATTCTGCTTTGATAATGAGCAGGGCCAGCATCAGGTGTACTTGGAGTCGTTTGATATCAATCAGAATTTGGTGACCAATGCCGAGTATGGCCAGTTTATAGCAGAGGGCGGATATCACCGGTCCGATTTATGGTTGTCTGAGGGGTGGGACTGGGCCAGCCTGCTTGATTATCAATGTCCAATGTATTGGCATAAGATAAATGAGCAATGGCATCAATATACTTTCACAGGATTGCAACCTTTGGATATGGATTCACCGGTTATGCATGTGTCGTTTTACGAGGCAGATGCTTTTGCGAGGTGGTCAGGTGCAAGATTGCCTCTTGAGTCAGAATGGGAAGTCGCAGCGCGCCTTTATCAACCTGATGTTCCTGAGAATGGTGGGTTTATCGAAGATCAGTATTTGGCTGTAGATCACCAGTCGCACGACTTTATGGGACACTTATGGGAGTGGACAAGTAGTCCTTACCGACCCTACCCTAGATACAAGGCGCCTGATGGCGCATTGGGCGAGTACAATGGTAAGTTTATGATTAATCAGATGGTGCTGAGAGGCGGTTCTTTTGCTACGTCTAGGTCACACATAAGACATACCTATAGAAATTTTTTTCATCCTAATATGCGCTGGCTTTTTAATGGTATCAGGCTGGCCAGAACTCAAATTTTATAATTATGCATCATGTTGATCATCAGCAGATGAAACATAGTACAATCGATCAGTTTCCTTCGGACTTCTGCAAAGATGTATACACAGGCTTAAGCCAAGAAGAGAAGTGGTTGTCTTCCAAATATTTTTATGACGAAAAGGGGGATGAAATTTTCCAATCGATCATGCAAATGGGGACTTATTATTTAACACGCAGCGAATTCGATATTTTTGATCAAAAATCAGATGCTATTCTAGACGCGATAGGTACTCAGAGCCCGTTTCGTATCTTAGAACTAGGTGCTGGAGATGGGAGAAAGACCAAAGTGCTACTGAAGCATTTTTTGGATCGGCAAGCTTCATTTACCTATGCTCCTTGTGATATATCTGCTAGCGTACTAAATCAGCTTTCGACAAACTTATCAGTTGAGTTACCAGGGCTGAGCTTAGAGACCCTCGAAGGGGACTACTTCAAGGTTTTAGCAGATGTTCTACAAAGGCAGGACGGGTACCGTAATGTGGTTTTCTTCCTAGGCTCTAATATTGGTAATTTCACATCTACAAGATCAAAGGAGTTTTTAACAAATATCAGAAGTCATCTGCACCCAGGTGATAAACTGATGATGGGCATAGATCTAAAAAAGGATCCTATGAAAATACTCGCAGCATATGATGATGCTGAGGGTATCACGGCATCGTTTAACCTCAACTTGCTTCATAGGATTAATAAAGAGCTACATGCCGATTTTGATCTCAGTAAGTTCAGACATTATCCGATTTACTTGCCTGCATCGGGCGAATGCCGAAGTTATTTACTGAGCCTTGAGGATCAGGAGGTAACATTAGGAGTGATAGATAAGAAAATTTCATTTGATCAATGGGAGCCCATTTTTATGGAAATATCAAAGAAGTATAGTCTAAGCGAAATACAGGCCTTGGCTAGG
>JBLHTU010000023.1:0-32604 GCA_047627515.1 Cyclobacteriaceae bacterium
CCGACCTGAAAAGAGGATTTTTCTCCCATTGCACAGTACTTCGCCATTTTAAGGAAGGCCTGCTTGATCAACGGGGAGCTTTCATTCATTCTTGTATGTACCCTTTTCTCCTCAATACTGTATCGATGAATTTTATCTCATTGTCTGTCTTGAAGACTTTATGAGGTAAATGGATGATCTGGGCCTTGCTGATATAAAAAGTGAAGCTTTTTTTATCACTTGTGACACGCTTAATTTGTTCCCATTTCATCGGCATACCTTGTTTGGTATTTAGCTTAAGCAAAATTTGCTGACTACTGATCTCGTAGGAAAGTTTCTCAAAGAGAAACTTTCCTTGCTCTAACTGAGTGACACCAGCAAACTGGATCAACCAAAAAAGGATATATAGGACAAGTGCAATACTGGCCCCAGTTATCCACCAATGACTTGGAGCCAAAAAGTAGCCTGAACAAATAGCGAGATAGATAAGTCCTACCCACCATTGCTGAATCAGCACATTTTTGAATGCAATGCCTATGAAGGTGTTCTTTGGTAACTGATATTTTTTTGTTTTTACGATCATTTCTTTCTTAAACTGCTTTTAAACTCATATCCAGGCTTGTATAGGAATGTGTCAACGCTCCCACGGAGATATAATCGACGCCTGTCTCTGCGATTTCTCTAATATTTTTTTCTGTAATGCCACCGGAGGCTTCTGTTTCATACTGACCCTTGATCATTTTAATGGCCTGTCTCATTTCTGACGGCAGCATATTATCTAGCAAAAGTCGGAATACTTTTCCAGTATTCAACACTTCTTGCACTTCGTCCAAGTTTCGTACTTCAATTTCGATCTTTAGGTTTTTACCAGACTTTTCGAGGTACGCCACAGTGGACTCGATCGCTTGCCTGACGCCACCAGCATAATCTATATGATTGTCCTTTAGCATGACCATATCAAATAAACCAAATCGGTGATTTGCTCCTCCTCCAATTTTGACAGCCCATTTTTCAGCTAGTCTAAAATTTGGGGTTGTTTTACGAGTATCTAGCAGTTGAGTGGTTGTTCCTTTCAACAAACTATTTAGATACAGGGTGTAAGTAGCTATCCCACTCATTCTCTGCATACAATTCAATACTAATCGCTCTGCACTCAATATTTTTTGAGCAGACCCCTCAACAAAAAAAGCGATGTCACCATACTTAATCTGATCCCCATCGTTCATTTGTTGATCAATGATGATATCCTCGGAAACGAATTCAAATATTTTTTTTGATAACTCAACACCCGCAAGCATGCCCTCTGATTTGATGAGCAACTTTGCCTTTTTATTGGCGGAACTGTCAATGGCTCCAAGAGCAGAGTGGTCTCCATCTCCTATATCCTCACGCAACGCATGCTTGATAAAATGGGCTAGGTAATCCTCAGATAAGTAATTGTAAGACATGGCCTCAAAAATAGCCTTTTGGTCACTCTTTGCTAAAAGAAATAGTGTGTATCGTATGGGTGTCCGCTCCTTTTTTCAACAAATAGTATACACGATAGCTGCCATTATCGGTAGAGAATTGTCCGATAGAATAAATATAACCTTCATTTGAGGATCCCTCGTGCACTTTTCGATAACCGCGAGAAGGGTTTTTCTCAAAAAAAGCTTTCAGAATAATTTCTGCCTGAGGCTTATTATAAGTCTTACTAACACCATTCTCCTGTATTTCTACAGATGAGTGACAGTACTTTACTAGCTCCTTTGCACTGCTTGTCTTCAAAGCGGCACCTATGTTGGCAATGATATCATCTTGAGCATTTAGCTGAAGAGCAATTATAAAAAAGGAAAGGAAGACTACTTGTCGCATCATAGGAGCATAGCTATAACTGTGCCATGAAAATGAAAGGACAAGATACGAAACTGTCAGACGTTCTTCAACCCTCTCCATCACTAATGTATATTTGCAGTATGAATAAGAAAGTGATCTTGATGATACTCGATGGGTGGGGTATTGCTACCAATAAGAAGGTATCAGCAATTGATGCTGCCAGCACCCCTTTTGTTGATTCATTGTACAACCGATATCCTAATTCTACACTGGAGGCCTCAGGACTTGCGGTGGGTCTGCCTGAAGGACAAATGGGTAATTCAGAAGTAGGACATATGAACCTGGGAGCTGGCCGAGTGGTCTATCAAGATCTAGTCAAAATCAATAAGGCAGCAGAAGATGGTTCACTGGGCGAAAATGAAACGCTTGTTAAGGCATTTAGCTACGCTAAGGAGCAAAAGAAGAAAATCCACCTCATGGGTCTTGTTTCTGATGGAGGGGTGCACTCTCATATCTCGCACTTAAAAGGGCTGCTGACGGCAGCCCAGCTGAATGGCTGCTTTAATGTTTTTATTCATGCTTTCACAGATGGTAGAGATACGGATCCCAAAGGAGGCGAAAAATATCTTGCTGATCTGTCAGATCATATGAGTAAAACCACTGGAAAAATTGCCTCTATCACCGGGCGATACTTTGCTATGGACAGAGACAAACGTTGGGAACGCGTCAAACTTGCCTATGACGCGATGGTGCATGGTACAGGGAAGTCATCCGTAGATGTGCTGAAGGACGTAGGCGCGTCCTATGCGGAAGGGGTAACAGATGAGTTTATTATGCCGATTATTCATACTGACGCTTCTGGTGCTCCAGTCGGGAAAATAGCAGCAGGAGATGTGGTAATCTGTTTTAATTTTCGCACGGACAGAGGGCGGCAAATAACCCAAGCCCTCACGCAAGAAGATTTTCTTGATCAAGGCATGCGGAAATTAGATCTTCACTACCTCACAATGACCAATTATGATGATCGATTTTCAGGTGTTGATGTAATTTTTGATAAAGATAATTTGAAAATGACCTTAGGGGAGGTGCTTGAAAAGGCGGGAAAGAAACAAATCAGAATAGCCGAAACAGAGAAATACCCTCATGTTACTTTCTTCTTTTCTGGAGGAAGAGAGACTGAATTTAAAGGTGAAAAGCGACTTCTTTGTCCTTCACCCAAGGTTGCTACCTATGATTTGCAGCCTGAGATGAGTGCCGCAGATATCAGAGATGCAATCATTCCAGAGCTGCAATCTGAAAGCTTTGATTTTGTGTGTTTAAACTTTGCAAATGCAGATATGGTTGGCCACACAGGCGTTTTCGAAGCTGCAGTAAAGGCTTGTGAGACCGTAGACCATTGTGCTAGGTCGGTTGTCGAAGTTGCGCTCGAACATGGCTATACGACCATGATTATAGCAGATCATGGGAATTCAGATGTCATGGTGAATCCTGATGGAAGTCCAAATACGGCACATACTACTAACCTTGTGCCTCATTTCTTAGTTGATAGAGACTTTACGGGGAAGTTGAAGCCAGGGAAACTTGGAGACATGGCTCCTACAATCCTTACCATTATGGGTGTGGGGATTCCGAGTGAGATGACAGGAAACATAATAATTGAATGAAGCAACAGATCATTTTTGCAGTAGTAGGCTATGTATTGGTAGCGTGCGGAGGGGCAGCACCTTATACCGCAAAGCCGACTGATTTTTACCCATTGGATTCTCTTATGAGTGCTCAGCAGCTATTGCTGCAAGAAAAGGAGGTTGTAAAAACCGTTTCAATAGGGGAAAAGAGCGAGAACACTACATTTGAAGGAACGGAAGATTGGTTTGATAAAGAGTTTGGGTTCCTAAAGGAGTTTGAGCTTAATAAACCTGGTTATGTAGGAAGTATTGAAGTCTCAGAAAAGGAAGGGGTACTGTTGTATGCACCCAAAGCAGGGGAAAAGATGATCATTGATTTTGTCAAGTATACTTTTGATGAGAATCGAGTACTCGCCACAATCGAAGGAACATACACAGACCAGAATGCCAAGAGTATTTATGGGAGCTTTCGAAGCTTTACGCTTGACTTTAGTCAAGGAGTTTTACAGTCCTATAAGATTAGGGGATATCAGAAGATCATATTGAGAGACACTGTCTATTTTGAAGTGTCAGGCATCATAAACTAAGAATGGCAGAAGAGGAGAAGAAAAAAATTTCCAAGGATGGGCTTAAAAAGCTTTTTGGAATTTTTAGTTACGTGTGGCCACACAAATGGTCTTTTATAGGTGGATTGATGCTGCTAGTAGTTTCTAGCTCATTGATGCTAGCATTCCCAAAACTGGCGGGTCAGATCGTCAATGTAGCACAAGGGCAGCAAGAAGAGCTTTTGTTGAATGTAATAAGGTTAGAGTCTCTTAATCAAGTTGCTTTAGTCCTCTTGGTTATTCTGGCTTTACAGGCTTTCTTTTCTTTTTTTCGTGTCATATTATTTGCGAAAGTATCAGAAAGAGCCTTAGCGGAAATCAGAACGGACCTGTATCGTCATGTGATCACGCTCCCGATGGCATTCTTTGATAAGCGTCGCACAGGGGAATTGATAAGTAGAATCACAAGTGACACTGCGACATTGCAAGACACCTTATCTGTGACGTTAGCAGAGTTGGTTCGACAGGTGGTAGTATTAGTAGTGGGTATCTCTGCGATTTTTATGACCACTCCCAAGTTAAGCTTCTTTATGCTTGGGACATTTCCGATAATCATTTTACTAGCGATGGTTTTTGGCCGCTTTATTCGGAAACTATCTAAAAAAACGCAGGACCAATTAGCATCTGCCAATGTAGTTGTTGAGGAAACGATCCAATCAATTGCGTCAGTCAAGGCATTTACTTCTGAGTTGTTAGAGACGATGAGGTATCGCAAGTCTATTGATGAAGTAGTCAAGACGGCCTTGAAAGGGGCCTGGTTTCGTGCGGCGTTTATTTCCTTTATGATCTTCATGGTGTTTGGTGGAATCGTAGGCATTATGTGGTACGGTGGTCAACTGGTGGCTAGCGGAGAAATGAATTCTGGTGATCTGATTTCATTTGTACTCTACACGGTATTTATTGGTGGATCCATTGCCGGTCTTGGCAATCTTATAGGTCAAATCCAGCGATCAATTGGCGCGTCGGAACGAATACTTGAAATTTTGGAAGAGGCAGATGAAGCCTCTATGAACCCTAGCCAGCCTGTTTCTCTAAGGGCGGGTGCTTTTGCTTTTGAGTCTGTTCAGTTTAGCTATCCTACCAGACCTGAAGTAGAGGTGTTACGTGGAATTTCCTTTGCCATCAAGCCCGGAGAGAAAGTGGCTCTTGTAGGCCACAGTGGTGCAGGAAAGTCAACCATTGCTCAGTTGATGATGAGGTACTACGAGCCGACAGCTGGTAACCTGTCAATGAATGGAGAAGCATTGCAAAAAGGGACAGTACAGGATCTAAGGTCTAAGATTGGCGTGGTGCCACAGGAGGTTCTGTTATTTGGTGGGACATTATTGGAAAACATTCGATATGGCAAGCCAGAGGCAACGATGGCTGAAGTGCAGGAGGCTGCCAAGAAAGCATATGCTTTAGAGTTTATTGAAGGCTTCCCAGAAGGGTTTGACACCTTAGTTGGTGAGCGAGGCGTAAAGCTTTCCGGTGGGCAAAGACAAAGAATAGCTATTGCGCGCGCCATATTGAAGGACCCTGAATTTCTCATACTAGATGAGGCGACTAGTGCTTTGGATGCGGAATCGGAGCGACTTGTACAAGACGCACTTCAGGTACTAATGGAGGGGCGCACGACACTTGTCATAGCGCATAGACTTGCAACCATTAAGTCTGTAGACAGGATAATGGTATTAAAAGAAGGTCAAATTATAGAAGAAGGTTCTCATCAGGACTTGTTAGAGCAGAAGGGAGCGTATCACCAGTTTATTGAATTGCAGTTGCTTGCAGATTAAGCGAGAAGCTCTTCCAATTTATCAGACCTTTTCAAGGTTGGGCGACTACCGGGTAAACAAACGCCAGGGGGTAAATCTAGCTTTGGGTCAGTTTCTACAGGTAGACCACCCTCATCATCGCTACTAGAGTCACCCGAATCATTGCGCTTGTATTTTTTCCAAAAAATAAAGCCCAACAAGATGATGTAGGTAGCTATACAGAGAGATATGTCCATAATGAGACTGCTCATGAAGTATTAATTTACAGAATTTATTTCGGAGCTACTGTATGATACGCTTGAAACTGTGTTTACTGAAAGCCTATTCGTTTGGATTTCCAGCCGTTTGCCTCTAGATCGCTGGCTGTTTCGAGGACTTTTTCCTTTAGTTCTTTTTTGTAATTCGAGAGATTATCTGAGATGGTGTCATTAAAAGCCCCTACTATTTGAGCGGCTAAAATACCAGCATTTTTGGCGCCGTCTAGAGCTACTGTTGCTACAGGGATTCCTCCTGGCATCTGGAGAATAGATAGTACAGAGTCCCATCCGTCTATTGAATTGCGAGATTTCACAGGCACACCTATCACGGGTAGTGTAGTCAAAGAGGCGACCATTCCTGGTAAATGAGCTGCTCCACCCGCTCCAGCTATAATGGCCTTTATGCCTCTAGATTTTGCTTTTTCTGCAAAGTCTATCATGCGGTGCGGTGTTCGGTGGGCAGAGACGATGGTCACCTCGAAGGTGACGCCTAATTGCTCCAAAATTTCGGCGGCCTCAGACATGACTGTCAAGTCTGATTTGCTACCCATGATGATACTTACTTGTGGCTGGTTCATGCTATTACTTTGATGCAGTTTTTAATGGTATTGATCCTTACTTTCAGGGTCTTTAAGTCCTCATCGGTCACAGTGATATGGCCCATTTTTCGAAAGGGCTTGGTGATCTTTTTTCCGTACAGGTGAATATGAGCCCCACGTTCTTTCATTAGATCATCGATACCTTCATAGATAGCATCTCCTGTGTACCCCTCCGCTCCTAGTAAGTTAATCATCGCAGCAGGGATTAGTTGATCTGTCGCTCCAAGCGGTAAGTCCAAAATGGCACGAAGATGTTGTTCAAATTGGCTAGTGATGTTAGCTTCAATCGATTGATGACCGCTATTATGGGTCCTTGGTGCAATCTCGTTAACTAAAATTTCTCCTTCTTTTGTTAAGAACATTTCTACGGCAAGTAACCCTACCATATCAAGTTTTTCGATCACCTCGACGGCTAGTTTACTAGCTTTCTCAGCAATCAACGAAGGCACGTCCGCCGGCGCAAAAAGGAATTCTACTAGATTGGCTTCGGGATGAAAAACTAACTCTACTAATGGGAAAGTGGAGCATTGACCAGATTCATTTCTTGCTACGATCACACTTAGTTCTTTTTCGAAATCTATGAGTTCTTCGAGCAAGCCAGGCTTATCAAATGCTTTGTCAAGGTCAGATTGAGTTCTTAATATTTGGACCCCACGACCGTCGTAACCTTCTGTACCCAGTTTATTGACGATTGGGAGCTTGTCCACTTTTGCGGCGACATCTTTTTTGTCTTCGACTAATATGAAATCTGCAGTAGGGATGTTGTGGCTTTTGTAAAACTCTTTTTGAACCCGCTTGTCTTGGATGAGCTCTATGATGTGTGGTTGTGGAAATACTTTTTTGCCAAGCTTTTCGAGCTCCTTAAGTGCTGCGGTGTTTACATTCTCTATTTCTATGGTGAGTAGATCTTTGTCTGTACCAAATGCAATTACAGTGTCGTAGTCGGTTAGTGCTCCTACTGTAAAATCACTCACTAAATCTTTGCAAGGCGCATTTTTATCTGGGTCTAGGATAGATATATCTAGGTTGAAATCCATTGCTGACTGGATCAGCATTCTGCCCAATTGACCACCGCCAAGCACCCCGATTTTAAGTGCAGTAATATTCTTCATGCTGCAAAGATGAACTAAAAATGCGTAAGCTCCTGACTTGCTTGACGATCTGTGACTTCTTCAAAAGCAGCATCGTAGTCGTCTCGGATTGTACCTAACCATCGATCCCAGAACAAGAAGTATAATCCGTAATTACCCTCAAATTTTTTGTGATGCTGGTTATGATTGACTGATGTATTGATCCACTTACCAATGATAGAACGGTGAAATCGTTTTGGATACAGCTCCCAACCTAAGTGACCGTACACATTATAAATGGTCATGAACAGCATAAAAAGAAGTACCGTATTAATGTGAATTGGAAATAGCATGACAATGACTACAATGATGCCTGCTTCTACCACTGCTTCTATCGGGTGAAAACTAAAGGATGCCCAGGGCGACGGGTTAATACTTTTATGATGCACTAAATGTACGTACTTCATGCCCCATTTGCTGTGCATGGCGCGGTGTGTCCAGTAGAAATAGGTATCATGTACAAATAATACGAGGATAAAGCTTGCCGCCTCATACCAAACGCCATGCAAGCCATAGACATCATAGATTTGAGTGTAAGGGCGTAGCAAGTTAGGATGAAAAGCACTAAAGCCAATGAGCGTAAAGATCAAGGTTGTTAGGACTGAAAATTGAATTTCTCTTCTATAATCAGAAGAGGCAGGGAACAACCTTTGAATTTTTTTGAATTCTATGCGTTTACGAATTAAGACATAGTAAATCAGGAAAAATAGTCCAGCTACAATCAGATATCTTAGCAGCAGAATAATAAATGTGATGGGTAATTTGTCAAACATAAAGCGTCCTAAATCAAGCAAGAAAGATACAGGAAAACCTGCAAATGAAATGACTCAGGTGAACGAAACAGTAGCGCCGAAAACGAACGGATTACCTGATATAGATCTAAAAAAATTTCTTGGCTGCGGGGGTTAGCCTACTCAGATAGGTAGATACGTTTGACACGGGCACTGATAGATGTCAGAATTTCGTAAGGTATAGTTCCTATACGTTGTGCAACGTCCTCAAGCGAGATGGTTTCACCAAATATTTCAATCGGGTCTTCTGGCTCGATTGTCAGATCCCCGACCTCGAGCATGGTCATGTCCATGCATACATTTCCTATTACAGGTAGCTTTTTGCCATTCCAAGCCATATACCCAATTCCTTTGCTATTTCGTCGATCAAAGCCGTCTGCATAACCGATTGGAACAATGGCAATTCTTGTATCTGTGGGGGCTGTCCATGCGCAGCCATACCCTACGGGCTCACCGGCTTTTACTTCCTTGATCTGTGTTACAAAGGTTTTTAAGGTGCTGGTACTTCGTAGCTGCAGTTGGTGAGTAGGGTCATATCCATACAACCCAATGCCAATTCGCACCATATCGTTTTGAGTGTTGGGGAATCTCGAGACGCCAGAAGTATTGAGTAAATGTTTAAGTGGTTGCTGATTTGTAGTGGAGGCAATAATATTGAATGCTTCTTCAAATCGTCGAATCTGCTTGACTGTAAACTCATCTAAGCGGCTGTCGTCAGCAGCAGCCAAGTGCGTAAAGATGCCAGCAATCTTGACATTAGGGTGATCTGCAAGCAGCCGCGCCGCTGGCAGCCACTCGTCAGCGACTAATCCAAGTCGGTTCATACCGGTCTCGATTTTTAGGTGAATGGCCGGTGGGTTAGCCATTTCGCAGACGCTCCGCACTCTTTCCATGCTGTACACTTCTGCTTCTATTTGTAACTCAGACAACTGATCCAAATTGATTTCGTCCGGGCTCATGATCATTATGGGTACCCGAATACCACTTTTTCTCAAAGCGATTGCTTCGTCTGTATATGCCACGCCAAGGTAATCGACATTGTGAAATTGTAATAAATTGGCTATTTCTGAGCTACCAGAGCCATACCCAAATGCCTTGACCATAGCCATGATTTTTGTTCCAGGCTGTATGACCGACCGGTAGGCATTTAAGTTGTGAACTATTGCTTCGAAATTTATTTCAAGCCGAGTACGATGGCTTTTACTTTCAATTTTCTTGACGATGCGCTCAAAAGAAAACCGTCTGGCTCCTTTTAGAAGAATTATCTCTTTTGAAAAGTCTGGAAGCTTCGTAAGGAAATCTGATACCGAGAGGAAGGTACCAGCTACATTCTGGATCAACGACGTATGTTTGGTGATTCGACTTCCTATCAAATAGACTCTGTCAATTTTTGCTTGGTTAAGCAGTTTGCTTGTCTGTAAATACAACTCTTTCTCAGGTAAACCAGAGTCAAGTAGGTCCGATAATATAAGGGTCTTTACCTTTTTTTCAGTTTGACGGGACAAATAATCTAATGCTACCTCTAGCCCCTGGAGGTCATTATTATATGTGTCGTCGATTACATAACTGTCATTTACACCGTGCACCATTGATAGTCGCATTTTGACTGGCGACAGGTAACTGAGTCTTGCTTGGATATCCGTTTGCGAGGTCCCCAGATATAAGGCAGCGACAATAGCATGCGTAAGGTTTTCTACCCAGATAGGAAAATCAAAGGGAAGGCTAAAAGAGTGGCTTTGACTATTGTGCTGAACAAGAAGAGTTTTCCCAGTTAACTGAATGAAAAACGATGCGCTGGAGTTTCTGGAAGACCAAGTAACTAATTGGTCTGGAAAGGTCGAGCGAAGATAGCGGAACACCTGCAGGTGCTCTTCACAGCAGATGATGCCCTTGGAACCTTTGAATAGTTGGGCCTTTTCAGAAATCTTTTCTTCCCAATTTTTGAAGCCATGATCATGAGCGGGTCCTATGTTGGTGAAAATACCTAAGTCAGGCCGGATCATTTGTTGCAATGTGGCCATTTCTCCAGGCTTAGAGATTCCAGCTTCAAAGATACCTAATTGGTGATGTGGCTGAATCTGCCAAATAGATAAAGGGACACCTATTTGAGAATTGTAGCTTTTCGGTGTTTTAACAACATTTAGGTGAGCGCTGAGTAGCTCACTTAGCCACTCCTTAACAGTTGTTTTTGCATTGCTACCAGTTATACCGACGACTTGTAATAGAGCACTTGATCGATGATGAATTGCAAGTTGTTGGAGTGCATCAATGGTTCTGTCCACTTGAATAAAGCTCGCAAGGGGATAATCATTGAGCGAAATTGGCCTATCGATGATAAAGCTCCTAAGTCCTTTTTGATATAAATCTTCGATGAAATTATGACCATCTTGGTTTCCTTGGATGGCGAAGAATAGGCTGCGAGTATATGACTTCACAAGCCGGGAGTCAGTCGAGAGATACAAAATATCTACCGCCTCAGTATTTGGCTCTTTGCTGCTCAACGCGCCCCCAACAACCTGATGTATCTCAGAAAAAAGCATGTTGCTAAAGTACCAGTTCCAGTTCGTATTGAGTAATCTGCTTGACAAAGCCTAGACGGACAAGCATCTCATTGAAAGGGGCATAGGTGTCTGGGACATTGATGCATGTGATGTCTTTGTTGGGTGTTAGCATTTTCATCTGTTGAAATAGTCCTCTAGCTACCCCATGGTGCCGCTGAGCCGGAGATACAGCGAGTTGTGATAATCTCGCCAAGTGCGGTTGAAAAACCAGGTAGCCTATACATGTGTCTTCTAGCAAGGCTTCGATGATATATTCATTTATGAGATTATGAGTGAGATGCGCTGAGCTATCTATAAAAGAAGGCGATATTTCTGCGAACGATTCGTACTTAGGTGTCCATTTCATTTGCCTGCGGTAATTGATGTTTAGTGGTGCTGCACCTTTGATCGTATCATTTGCCATAAGCTTATAGCAGTTAAATGTTTGCTTGTATAGGAATCCCAAGTGCCCGTATACTTTTTGAGCAGGTTTATTAGTGTCGATCACTTCTAGGACTATCCGCTTGGCATGAGATGCTTGTAGCGCAGGCAGCAATGAGTTATATAAACGCTCGGTCAACTTTGCACCCCTTTGATTCGGGACGACACCTGTGCCACCGTTGTAGATCGTTTTTACAGACTCATACGGACCTATAGCATGGAGCAGAAATGCAATACACGTTTCTTCTTGGAAGGCCAGAAGAGATAAATTCGACTCAATGTTGAGTTTTTGAAATACCCGACTTCGAAAAGTATCCAAAGAAGGCTGAAAAGGGACTGAATAGGTGGAAAACGCCAGATTGAATGCGGTATGAAGTGTCGCCAGATCAGGAGGCGAAAAGGGCTTTACGTCCATCAGACATCATGAAAAACAAAAACTGGAATTTCGGGATCTAACGCTATGCTTTTGGTGATTGACTTACTAAACAACTTTTCAAAAAGCGTATGTTTACGAGGGATCATGGCCAGCATATCTATGTTGTGTTGCTTGATAAAGTCTGTTATGCCATCAACAATGTCATTCGCGGCCACTGTCCGAATAGAGGACTTTACCCCTTCTAGTTTGTCATTGATAATCTTGATGTGGGCTTCTTCAGCATTTGAGATTTCGAAAGGCTCTTCTTCTACATGAAAAGCGAGTACTTCTGCCCCATACAGTAGGGCGATGGTTTTAAGATTTTCTAGACTGCCAAGGTCATTTATTTTCTTCAAATCAGCGGCAAAAGCAATTTTCTTAAAACCAGACCCTTCATATTTTTCTGGGACGACTATCATTGGGATATGAACGGACTCGATGATATCTGTGGTATTGGTCCCTATGAAAGACTCTACTTTTTCATGTTCACTTCTAGTACCCATGACGATTAGGTCAATTTCTTTTGCCTGAATTTCTGCTTGAATGGCATCTGCTAAGTACGCAACAAATTGATCCGCCTCGTGCGGAATGTCTTTCAATTCTATGATTTCAGATTCGAGTTCATCGAACGACTGCTTTACTTGTGATTCATAATCTGCAATCAGGCTATCCAAAAGAGCAGCAGCGCTGAAATTGGCATGAGGCGTGTGAATATGCACAGCATTTACCATGTGTATTTTTGCATTTGCACGTTTCGCCAGCTTGATTGCCTTTCGCAATGCATTTTTTGAACATTCGGAAAAATCTATAGGGACGAGAATATTCTTGATTTCCATGGAGCGTTGGGTTTACATAAAAATAAGGGAATCCTTCGGAATCACAATATTTTTTTAGGTGTAGAATGCCTGATTTGCTACTGTAAGCTACCAGAAGAGAATTTCAGGTTTGTAATGGGTAGCATTTATTACTTTTGGCGCTCATTCAATCTAAATAATATGTCAGCGATAGTAGTTCGAAGTTTTGAGGATTTCAATCAGTACCTCGGTCAGTCGTTGGGTCAGTCTACCTCTCACAAGGTTACGCAAAGCCAAATAGATAAGTTTGCTGATGCTACCTTGGATCACCAATGGATCCATATAGATCATGAAAGAGCTAAACAAGGTCCATTTGGCATGACGATCGCCCATGGTTATCTGACCTTATCGATGGTGCCGCACATGTGGGAGCAAATATTGCAGGCTGAGAATTTGAAAATGATGGTCAATTATGGCATTGATAAGTTGAAGTTTGGTCAGCATGTGCCTGTTGGTTCAGAGATAGTGCTCAAGGCAAAACTTGAGAACTTAACCAATTTAAGAGGTGTCATCAAAGCGGAAGTCGGAGCAAGAATGGAAATTGTAGGCAGTCCTAAGCCTGTATTTACAGCGACGCTTGTACTTCTATACCATTTTCATGAGTAATGTTCTGTCCGATAAGCCGTAAGGTCGCATACGACACCGAGCAAATTGCTCTAGAGGCACTCTTTCAGCATCATATTCGCCAGCATCACCCAACAGGGAGAGGCCCGATCAATATCTACTTGTGTGATCATTGCAGTGCATGGCACTTTACCTCTAAGGGAGAGATGCATCCCGAAATCAAGTCAGAAGAAGGTCAACGTCGAATTGCAAAGGAACGAGAGGGAACTTACTGGGAAAGAAGGTTAAGATAAACCTATAGATCGCTTGCCGCGAGAAGTATAGTTGAGAGGTACTGGAAGGGGTATCATCGCTCTGTATCAATCGTAACTGTAAGCTAACAAATTGGATACCCAATACAGCGATGAGGAAGAAAAAGTGGGACCTACTGGATTCGAACCAGCGACCCCCGCCCTGTCAAGGCGATGCTCTAAACCAACTGAGCTAAGATCCCATCAATCGATCACAAATATAGTTGTTAATGTTATGTTAAAGCTATTTTGATGCGAATCAATTGATGTATTTTTATCGGATGACCAATGCACCAATCAGACTTATCATACTTCTGGGCGCAGCAATACTTTCAGCTATCATAGGGTTGCAGGTATACTGGTCATCTATCGCCGTAAATAGTCTACAAGCTCAGTTTAGTCATTCTGTTCGCATGTCGCTCCAGAATGTTGTTGAATCGGTTTGTGAGGTAAATGGTACGGACGTCCCAGTGCGCAATCCGGTAGAGCAGGTTTCTGATGCATATTTCATTGTACGAACGAATCAACCCATTCAGCCAGCGACACTCGAGGGCATACTAGCAACAGAATTGCAGAACCGCGGGATCAAAGATGATTTTGAGTTTGGTGTCTATAACTGCCTGAATGATCAGATGGTCTACGGAAGCTATGTCAAAATGAATAGTGAAACTTCAGTGAATCAGCGATCTGAATTACCCAAGTTGGAGCAGTATGATCATTACTTTGGCATCTTTTTTCCAAACCGGAAGATCAATCAATTATTCGGGCTGGACTGGCTAAAGTTCACCACCATTATGACTATTGGAGTCTTCTTGTTTTTTGCTTACGCCATTTTCATTTTGTTGAGACAAAAAAAGCTTAGTGCGATTCAGCGTGATTTCATCAATAATGTCACTCATGAGTTTAAAACTCCAATATCTAGTCTCAAGATAGCATCAGAGGCGCTTCAAAACGACGTGATCAGTGCGCAGCCTGAGAAAGTGTCTCGTTACTCTAAGCTCATTCAAGCAGAATCGGAGCGATTGGAATCTCATGTTGAGCAATTGTTGCGCAGCGCTCAAATTAGCCATCGATCGGAAGTAAGTATCAAGCCTACAGCACTTAGTAGGCTGATACATACGGTAGAAGAAAGAGTGACCCCTTTGCTTATGGATAAGCAACTCACCGTTGACATTCAATCAGATAGCAAGGTACTTGCTGATCCATATTTGCTTGAGATATCGCTATACAATTTGCTTGAAAACGCGATCAAATACGGAGGTAACAACATTCGCCTCGGTGTCAAAGAGGCTGACAAAAAGGTATTGATACAAATTAGTGACGATGGGAATGGGGTTGCAGAGAAGGAAAGAAAAAAGATCTTTGGAAAGTTTTATCGAGTATCAGAAGGAGACCAACACAATGTACAAGGGTTCGGGTTAGGGCTTTTTGTGGTCAAAACCGCCATGTCGAGAATGGGAGGAAGCGTCAAATTAGTAGCGCCGGACAAGGCTTTGTTTGAATTAGAGCTCAAAACGGTATGATGAAGGGGTTCTTATTATTGATAGAGGATGATCCTTCACTTGGAATGTTGATGGAAGATGCGTTATTGTTAGCTGGGTATGAAGTACGTTGGGAAAAAGAAGGATTATCAGGCTGGAGTGCCTACAATGATGACAAGTATGATCTCTGTATCATTGATGTGATGCTTCCTAAAATGGACGGGTATACAGTGGCTAAGAATATTAGAGTCAATGATCTATTTACGCCAATTATTTTTGTGACAGCTAGGTCTATGGAGGAAGATAGGCTGAAGGGTTTTGAAGTTGGAGGAGATGATTATTTGCTCAAGCCTTTTTCGATCAAGGAGCTGATATGTCGTGTGGAAGTTTTTGTCAGAAGGAACAACTGGTCTGCACCACCATCAAATGCTCACGAACTTACTTTTGGCAAATTTATCTTTATTCCAGACCGGTTTGAACTACGACTTGGGGACCTTACGACCATTCTGACTGAGCGTGAGGCCGAGCTTCTTTTGATACTTGCGCAACGAACGGGAGAAGTTGTAAAGCGATCGGAGATTTTGCAAAAAATTTGGGGCGAAGACGATTATTTTAAAGGAAGGAGCCTGGACGTTTTTATATCCAGGCTCAGAAAGTATATAAAACCGGATAACTCACTTTCTATTCGCAACCACCATGGCGTAGGCTTTTCGTTAAGAGCCAGCCAAGATTAATTTCTGAGGTAGATCAAACTGTTTTTCAGTTTGTCGCCAATTTTTTCTGCGATTCCAGCACCGAAGCCCATTGAGGCGGGTGGTGAGATCGTATACATCTCTGTATTTTCAAGTTCTGCCAAAAGGGGTTTAGCTTGGACAGAGGTGAGCAAGCACAGCCAAGCTATCAGAAGGCCGAATATAATAACGCCTACTTTATGTCCTTATGTCTTTTGATTTCACTGAGACAACGTTAGCATAGAAGGGGATGCTAGGCTGTTAACGTCTGGTTAACTATTGTTAAAATTGGTTAATGATCAATAGTCCAGATGGCTAGCTATTAGCTTTGTTGTATGTCGATGTCTTGGCTTAGATGGATAATTGCGCTCATGGGGATCAGCCTCATTGGACTTATCGCCTTTCAATGGCAATGGATTGATACCGCCATTAAGACCAACGATGATAAATTTAGACAGGATGTGATGGAGTCTCTCTCCACGGTCGTTCAGAAGATCGAAAGACAGGAGGCCGTCCGAGTGATTAATCAGCAGATGTTGCGTTCTCAGTCTTACAACTCTTACCCACAGCCTTCCGGGTCACTAAACCTTTTCTATGAGTTTACGGGCAATATGGATTCGATTGAGAGTATTGATTTTACGCTCGAAGTCGATTCCTATGGCCAAGTCCGCTACTCTGCTGAAGCTAATTCCTCTGCAAGGAAAGCCAGCGCTCCGTTAAGTCCGTCTGAAAGCCCTCTGCAGCTGGTCAAAGACACCTTGCAGTTATTGAAGAAAGAACAATCAAATCTCGAAAAAAACGCACAATTCCAAGAAAACGCAGGTAAAGAAGAGATGATGCGGCAGACGCTGGAAAAAGTGAATAACAAATCGCAGTTGTTAGTGACGGCGCTCGAAGAGCTGATGTATAATAGACCTCTTGATTTTAGACTGCCGGAGGGTGTGCTAGATTCAATGTTAAGACAGGAATTGAAGCAAAGGGGTGTAGACATCGACTTTGAATATGGTATCTGGCAGCCGAGGCCGTTGACTTGGTTAGCGGGCAATACAGAGGGTCGACAAAAGCAGATAATCGAGTCTAGCTTTGCTGTTAGTCTTTTTCCTAATGATATCTACGGGGTGCCTCGAAGATTGTCTGTGGTATTTCCAAACCAAGATAGGTTTCTTTCTAGTAAACTGTGGGTGAACATGCTCAGTTCGGGGGTTTTACTGATCATCATTGTCGTATCATTTGGCTATTCGATCTACACCATATTTCGGCAGAAGAAATTGTCCGAGATGAAAAATGACTTTATCAATAATATGACGCATGAATTCAAGACACCGATTGCGACCATTGGACTAGCCGTAGAAGCGCTGCAAGATCCTGCTTTGGCATCTGTACCACTGATGCATCAGCGCTATCTCCAAATGATAGGAGACGAGAATCAGAGACTGGGGAATCAAGTGGAAAAAGTGCTACAGATGGCAATTGTTGAGCGTGAAGAACTGAAACTCGAACTCCGGGAAAGTGATATGCATGAAGTTATTCGAGAAGCGGTTTCAAAAATCAGTCTTCAGCTAGAAAGTAAAGGTGGGGAGTTAAACCTTGTACTAGACGCAGAGAGTGCAAACTGTCAGATTGACCCTACTCAGATGATACACGTTTTGCTTAACCTTCTAGATAATGCTATTAAGTATTCTGAGGATGCTCCAAAGATTATTATTCGGACGCTGAATAGTGAGAGTAAGTTGACAGTTTCGATCAAAGATCATGGAATAGGCATGTCAAAAGAAGCACAGCAAAACATCTTTCAAAGTTTTTACCGTGTTTCCACAGGGAATTTGCATGATGTCAAAGGTTTTGGCCTAGGACTTTCATTTGTTAAAAATATACTAGAAGAACATCAAGGGACCATCTCCGTAGATAGCGAGTTAGGATCTGGCACCAAGTTTACATTCACTTTACCTACATGATAATGAGTCAAAAGCTGTTACTAGTCGAAGATGACCCGAACCTTGGTCAGATACTCTCTGAGTACCTTTCATTGAAAGGTTTTGATACAATGTTAAAGCAGGATGGAGAAGAAGGTCTTCGAGCATTCTACGAAGAAAAATTTGACTTGTGTATTTTAGATTTGATGATGCCTAAAAAGGACGGGTTTACACTAGCCAAAGAGATCCGGCAAGTGAATTCAGATATTCCGATCATTTTTGTCACCGCAAAAGCGATGAAAGAAGATGTAATCAATGGGTTTAGAATTGGTGCAGATGATTATATAACCAAGCCATTTAGTATGGAAGAGCTTTTGATGCGGATTCAAGCCGTCTTAAAGCGAGTCAAGTCAGTAGCTAATGAAAAGACGCTTGAAAGGGAAGTACACATAAAGAATCTTACCTACTGCTATGATGAGAACCGACTTGAAACTTCAGTAGGCCGCATTAAATTAACAACCAAGGAAAATGAGTTGATGAAACTATTTTTCGAGAACCTCAATGGGACAGTTAACAGAAGTTTTGCGCTGAAGAAGATTTGGAAAGATGATAGCTATTTCAATGCACGTAGCATGGACGTCTACATTGCCAAATTGAGGAAGCATCTTAAATCTGAAGAGTACCTGTTGATTCAAACAGTTCATGGAGAAGGATTTAAAATGATTCATGTCGAATAAATCGTCTGATACTATCTTTGCTATGTATGAATAGGTATCTATCGCCTGATGCGTGTCTAGAAAGTACATTTTCATTTAAAGAGAGATTCAAATATGCAGCTTGCTCCTTCTATCACGATAATAAATGGCCGAACTGCTCGACTGAGACAGGGCGATTTCAAGACTGAAAAAGTATACGATGTAAGTCCTCTTGACGTCGCAAAGCAGTTTGAGGACCATGGAGTGACCCGCTTGCATGTTGTCGACTTAGATGGTGCCAGAAAAGGATCATTGGTTAACACACCTTCTTTAGAGCTGATCACTGGCTATACAAACTTGACCGTAAATTTCGCAGGGGGTCTACATACAGATGGAGATATCCTGAAAGCATTTGAGTACGGAGCAGAAAGCATTACCGCTGCTACAATCTCGGTCTACAATAAGGAGCTCTTCTCGAATTGGATCATGTCCTATGGGCGGGAGAAAATTGCGTTGGGTGCAGACAGCCTAGGAGGAAAGATAAAGATTGGTGGATGGCAGAAAGAGACAGAAATCGATCTTTTTGACCACGTAGGCTATTATTACGAAAGGGGCCTGAAATATGTAAAGACGACAGATATTTCTCGGGATGGAATCTTGGAGGGGCCTGCGATTGAACTCTATACTTCACTCATTAAGCAATACCCAGGGCTTTGCATATTTGCAAGCGGTGGCGTTAGAAATATGGATGATATATATCGTCTTCGAGATGCAGGATTGTATGGTGTAATCTTTGGACGTGCCTACTACGAAGGCAAAATATCACTAGAAGAAATTGAAAAGTTTTTTGATGAGAAAGATTAATCAGTAATCAATTTCTCGATTTGATCAAGACCCAGTCTGGTCTCGTATTTATACTTATAGATAAAGTAAAACAGGTAGTTATACTTGGAAATAGAGCTATTCGTAGTATCTACTATGATTACAGGATTTGATGATCTTGAAGAAATATTTATTGCTTCGTTTTTGATGTCGTCCTCTGCATAAAAGTGGTAATCCTGAGGAATTTCAGCGTCAGTTGCCTGTGTTGTTTCTTGCTGTGAAGTCTGAACTTTACTCTTATCACCATCGCTAGCCTTCGTTTTTTCAGAAGCAAGTGTAACAAACCCTAGGAGGATCAGGACGAGTGGCAATATGTTTTTCGTTGTTTTCAGACTCTGTTAAAGAAACGGAAATGTACTGCAAAGGTTTAAAAAAGGACAGGCTTTTCTAGAATTTGTTAAACAAGAAGCTGACTAGTTCTCGATTTGCCACATATTGTTCTTGATAAAGTGCAATTCTCTAGTTGTTGTAAGTACTGAGGGAATGAGACAGCCGATATGTTTCTAACCTATACGCCTAGTCTGTAATTAAGCGGATGCTGACAGCGCATAAAAAAAGCGGCTACATTTTTGTAGCCGCTAACAGTCTTATCGAAATAAAGTGGGTGGAAGACCGGACTTGAACCGGCGACCTCCTGAACCACAATCAGGCGTTCTAACCAACTGAACTACAACCACCATATGGATAAGATTTGCAAAAGTAATGAAAGCAGTATTTTAATTGAACAACTATCGGTCAAAAAATAATCGCTTACCTAGGATTGATTCGTCGAACTGTCCTCTACTGTATGCTAAGTGTCCGCTAACGAAGGTGCTGAGCACAGAACTTTTAAATGTATGACCCTCGAATGGGGACCAACCACATTTGGACAGCACATTCTGTTTGTCGACGCTCCAAGGATTATTTAGATCGACGAGTACAGCATCGGCGTAATATCCTTCTCGGATATACCCACGCTCTTTCACGTCGAAGCAATCTGCGACGGCATGACTGGTTTTTTCAACAATTTTTTCTATAGAGACGACGCCTTCATGGTATTTATCGAGTAAAGCAGTGAGAGCATGCTGCACCAGTGGCCCTCCAGAAGGAGCATTTAGATAGTCGCCTTGTTTCTCATTCCAAGTATGCGGGGCATGATCTGTGGCGATTACATCGATATGATTATCTAATAAGGCAGCCCATATTTGATCTCGGTCAGACGCGGTTTTGACAGCAGGGTTCCATTTGATCATGGCTCCTTTCTCGTCATAGTCCTTGTCGGTAAACCACAAATGATGGATACAGGCCTCACTTGTAATTTTCTTTTTCTTAAGAGGTGTGTGATTATCGAATAGAGCTGTCTCCTTTCCTGACGAGATATGAAGGATGTGGAGGCGGGCATTACACTTCTGGGCAAAAGCTATCGCAGCAGATGAGGACAAGTAGCAGGCCTGTTCCGAACGGATGATCGGATGTTGTGAAAATGGGATATTATCACCGTACTGTTCGATGGCTTTTTGGGTATTAGCCTTGATGGTGGCCTCATCTTCGCAGTGTGTAGCGATTAATGTAGGAGCATTGCAAAAAATGTCCTCCAATGTTTTTGGATCATCCACCAACATATTGCCGGTGGAAGAGCCCATAAATATTTTTAGTCCGCATACCGATGCAGGATCTGTTTTTAAGATTTCATCTAGGTTATTGTTAGAGGCACCCATGTAAAAAGAGTAATTGGCTAAAGACCGATTGGCTCCTATTTGATATTTTGCCTCCAGCAGCTCCTGCGTCAATGTCTGTGGCACCACATTGGGCATTTCCATAAAGGAAGTAATACCACCAGCGACTGCTGCTTTAGCTTCGGTATATATTTCTGCTTTATGTGTCAGCCCGGGTTCTCTGAAGTGCACTTGATCGTCAATTAAACCGGGTAATAGATGTAGCCCTTCTCCGTTAATTTCTATGGCGTCATTTACATTTGAAATTACGGGATCGATTCGTTCAAACCGTTCATTTTTGATCAGCACATCACATGTTGTGATGCTCCCCTCATTGACAACTTGTACTGCTTTTATTAAATAGCTCTTCATATGAGCTAAAATAGAGGAGAGAACGTGATATAAAAAAAAGAGCCTGCCTTTTTAAATAGACAGGCTCTTCCGCACGGTTTTAATTACTTACTTTCCAATTTTGTCTGCATCTGCAATGATTTTGCTTTCTTGGTTAGCTATTTCCCAAGTAGTAAAGTAGACCAGTCTTGCAATCTTGTGCATCTTCTTAAAATTGATCTTTTCTATGGTGTCTGTTGGCTTATGATAGTCAGCATGTGTTCCATTGAAATAGAAAATGATCGGAATATTATTCTTTGCAAAATTGTAATGATCAGAACGGTAATAAAACCTGTTAGGGTCGTTTTCGTCATTATAAGTATAATCTAAAACCAGGTTCTCGGTATTAGTATTGACCGTTTCTGATAATTGATGCAGCTCATCTGATAGTTTATCAGAGCCTATTACATAGATGTAATTAGGGTTGTTCAGTTGTTCATATTTCGGATCGACTCTTCCTACCATGTCGATATTTAGGTTGGTTACTGTATTCTCAAGTGGGAAAATGGGGTTTTGTGTATAGTAGTCGGAACCAAGTAGTCCCTTTTCTTCGCCCGTTACACACATGAACAGGATACTTCTTTTTGGACCTTTACCTTTTTTTGCGGCAGCAGCAAAAGCTTCAGCGATTTCCATGACAGTGGTTGTACCTGACCCATCATCGTCAGCACCATTGTGTATTTCACCATCAATAATGCCGACATGATCATAATGACTGGTTACGATCACTACCTCGTCAGGCTTTTCTGAACCTTTCAAGAAACCCAGAATATTTTCAGTGCTTAAAGGCAGAATCGTCATGTCTGCATTAAAGATCAGTTGTGTAGATTGTCCATGGCTTAGCGCGGACATCTCCTGACCAAATGCCCAAGAAACTAATGTGGGATCGACCATTAATACCTTATCTCCTTTGTTGTCAAAAGAAGCTCTTATGGAGGGTCTCTCGAAGTATGCGCCGAAGCGGCTAAGCATAAATGAGTACTCTTTAGCATCATCATTTACGATCATGAACCCAGCGGGGTTTCTTTCTTTCAATTTTGTTACATTAGTCTGCCAGTCAGCGGAAAGGCCAGTCAGCACCACAAATTTGTTTTCGATTGATATTACTGTGTCTGCGGCATCACTCAGATAAAGGATATCAATGTATTCTTCCCCAAGTGTTTCGACACGTGAGTAATATAGAAAGTCTTGTAAGTTGTCTTTGGTTTCTCCGTCTTTTTTGAGGTAGACTTGATTTATGGTGCCTTTCTTAAGATCAAAACTTTGATAGTATGACATAGACGCTCCATCTGGGACAACTGCTTCCAGCCCGATGGCTTCAAAATGGTTGGCTATAAATGCTGCAGCCATTTTTTGACCTTTGCTTCCAGTATCTCTTCCTTCAAGGCTGTCTGAGGCTAGTACGGCAAGTCGTTTCTCTAGATCGGTTGTTGTAATCGTTTTTGCATACCTAAAGGCATTTTTATCCTGAGCCAAAGAATCATTTATCATGGTAATAATTGCGCAAAACACTAATAATAGTCTCATTTGTAGGGTGCTATTTATTGGATGAAAAATCAAAATTGGAGCCAAAAATAACGATTTATAAACATCTATACATACCCTTTGTTTTGAACCAATTGGTAGTACTTTTCATTTTAGCTTTGCATCCTATATACCACCTCGTAATCTTTTCTTTATGAACATTAATCTCAACAAAAGAGAGGCCTTTGAGCACAGACACAATAGCCCTTCTGATTCTGAAATTGCATCTATGCTTGAAGCGATAGGTGCTGGGTCGCTTGATCAGCTGATCAATGAGACCATTCCTGCTCGAATCCACCGAAAAGGAGGCATGAGCTTGCCTGCTCCGAAAACAGAGTATGACTACATAAACGACTTGAAAAAGGTGGCAGGTCAGAATGTGATTGCCACAAATTTCATCGGTCAGGGATACCACGGAACGATTGTGCCGCCCGTCATACAGCGAAATATTTTGGAGAATCCGGGTTGGTATACAGCATACACGCCCTATCAGGCTGAGATTGCCCAAGGCAGGTTAGAGGCCCTGATTAATTTCCAGACCCTAGTGATAGAGCTAACGGGGATGGAAATTGCTAACGCTTCCTTGTTGGATGAGTCGACTGCAGCAGCAGAGGCTATTTCGATGTTTGCAGGTGCCAGAAAAGGTGCTAAGAAAAAGGCAAACCGCCTGATCGTCGATGAACGTGTATTCCCACAGACGCTGGAAGTTATCCAGACACGTACCGTCCCGCAAGGAATAGTACTTGAAGTCACGGATATATTAAAAGTTGACTTAACGGAGGAAGACATTTTTGCTGTGTTTTTCCAGTATCCTGACAACCATGGCGAGGTAAGAGATTGGTCAGCACTCACCCAGACAGCAAAAGAGTTGGGGCTATTTGTGGGTGTTGCATGTGACTTGTTGTCTTTGACGATTTTGACACCTCCTGGAAGTTGGGGGGTAGATGCGGTCGTTGGGACGACGCAAAGATTCGGAGTACCTATGGGCTTCGGAGGTCCTCATGCAGCTTATTTTGCGACAAAAGAATCTTTCAAGAGATTAGTGCCCGGACGTATCATTGGGGTCTCAAAAGACGCGGATGGACATACAGCGTATCGTATGGCGTTACAGACAAGAGAGCAGCACATCAAGCGTGAGAAAGCAACTTCCAATATCTGCACTGCGCAGGTATTGTTAGCAGTAATGGCCTCTATGTATGCTGTTTATCATGGACCAGCAGGTTTGAGACACATCGCCTTACGCATACACGGTCTTGCTAAAGCTTTTGCTGAGCGCCTCAAAGCTTTAGGGTTGACTCAGCAAAATGAACTCTTTTTCGACACCTTAAAAGTGGAAGTGGAAGATGCTGATGCACTGAAACAGATTGCAGAATCCAGAGATATCAATTTGCGGTATTTTGAAGACGGGACTGTCGGGATATCTTTTGACCAAACACATAATACAGCAGACCTAGACGCATTGGTTGATGTTTTTGCAACAGCGACAGGTAAACAAGCAGCTTCTGTAGCGGAAGAAATTACAGTTGATGATAGTTCTTTGCGGTCTCAGGATTATTTGACGCATGAGGTCTTCAATAGCTATCAGTCCGAGCATGAAATGCTTCGCTACATAAGAAAACTCGAAAACAAAGATTTGTCGTTGGTTCATTCCATGATTTCGCTGGGCTCTTGCACAATGAAATTAAACGCAACGAGTGAAATGATTCCTGTTACTTGGCCAGAGTTTGGAGGCATCCATCCATTTGCTCCAGCCTCTCAGACACTAGGGTATCAGCAAATGCTTTCGGAACTGCATGACTGGTTGGCAGAAATTACAGGCTTCGATGCTGTTTCGTTTCAGCCGAACTCAGGAGCGCAAGGCGAATACACAGGTCTTATGGTAATTAGAGCTTATCACCTAGATCGCGGTGATGATAACCGCAATGTGGCAATCATTCCAACCTCGGCCCATGGAACCAATCCTGCAAGCGCTGTCATGGCCGGTATGGAAGTGGTGTTAGTCGCTTGTGACGATCACGGCAATGTGGATATGGATGACTTGCAAGCTAAGGCTGAGCAATACAAGGATCGATTGTCAGCTTTGATGGTTACTTACCCTTCTACACATGGTGTTTTTGAGGAGTCCATCATTGAGATATGTGAATTGATTCATTCGTATGGAGGCCTCGTATATATGGACGGTGCCAATATGAATGCACAAGTGGGACTTACCTCTCCTGCACTCATTGGCGCAGACGTTTGTCACCTCAACCTGCACAAGACATTCTGTATTCCTCACGGAGGAGGAGGACCGGGTATGGGACCTATTGGTGTTGTAAGTAGGCTAACTCCTTATTTACCTCAGCAAGGTGAAAAAGGGATTACAGCAGTTTCTGGTGCTCCTTACGGAAGCGCATCGATTCTGCCCATCTCACATGCGTACATCGCAATGATGGGAGATCAAGGACTGACTAACGCAACCAAGATTGCTATTTTGAATGCGAATTACATCGCAAAGCGATTGGAAGGCCATTACCCTGTATTGTACAAGGGTAAGAACGGTCGAAGTGCACATGAGATGATCATTGATTGCCGCGGGTTTAAGCAGTACGGTGTAGAGGTAGAAGATATTGCCAAACGATTGATGGATTATGGGTACCATGCACCGACGGTATCATTTCCTGTAGCAGGTACGATGATGATCGAACCGACAGAAAGTGAGACGAAATCTGAACTTGATCGGTTCTGTGATGTGATGGTTGCTGTACGTGCCGAAATCGAAGAGGTTATTGTAGGATCAGAAGATGTCCAAAATAACGTCTTGAAAAATGCGCCTCATACGTATCGTAGGGTTGTCTCGGACAACTGGGAGTTTCCATACTCAAGAGAAAAGGCGGCTTTTCCTCTGCCGCATTTGAGAGAGAATAAATTCTGGCCGTCTGTCAGTCGAATCGACTCTGCGTATGGAGATCGTAATCTAATGTGTAGCTGTGTGCCGATAGAGGCCTATGGAGAGATTACTGACGTAAGCTAAGGAACAGTAAAAGTTGAAAAAAGCCCGATCTGTGTAGCAGATCGGGCTTTTTTATGGGTGTGCTTTTTAGTTACACCGAGAAAATGAAAAAGTGCCTTCAACAGTGTTGTCATCGTCATATGATGCCTGGATATACCCAACGATAATACCACCCGCAGCTTCAGTGACTTCAACGAAACCAGATGTTGCTCTGAAATTGTCATTGCCGCTACCTGCCAATTCGAAAACCACCTGCAAGTCTGAAGGAACCTGATAGTTACCTACCGCATTAGGGATTATGATTGACAAATGAGTTTCACTCGATATGAACACACTACAAGGATCTGTAGAATCCTGCTGTGTACCGTAGAGTTCTGCCTCATGGATATCGTCAATTCCATTGAAAATAGATTTTGCGTACTTAAAAGCCCAGTCTCCTCCTTCTATTTTCCCTTTTAATGGGCTCGTCTCAGGGTTGGTGTCTTCTCCACATCCTGCTATAAGAAGGACCGAAAGTAGCATGGACGTAATAGTTAATTGCTTTAGTCTAGTCATTTGCTCAGTTGATTTGAAAGTTGAAAGTAGTGTCTGCTTCTTTTCTATCACCCACAGGATAGTTATGTTCAATAAAAGTAAGTTCTTTCTGACGATTGACCAATAGTATGCTACTACAGCAGGTCCCATATTCTGGGGTTCGAATGCAAATAGAGGAAACGGCCTTTTCCATCCATCTGTCTAGCCCCGTTTTTGGGAGTACTTCGTCCGGCGCTTTTTGCTCGTCTTGGAGTAATGCTAGTAAATCTTCGTTGGTAAAGTCTTTCGATATAAGCGTCGAAAAGCGCTCTCGCAATTTGTCGGTTTTTGGCCACTGCGTATCTAGTAGTGCATTGCTTAGGACATGCACTCCTTTGTCAAATCTGTTGATTTTGTGTTCGTAGTTAGAGTAGTGCTGCATCACCCCTGCTTCCCAAGCAATTAAGTTAAACCCATTGTACAGGTCTGATTCTTGATCAACTTTCTCAAGGTATTGGCTAGCATGATAAGAGGACTCAAGGAAGTCTACGGGTAAAGCACCTCTACTTTTTGTTTGACTTTTTAAGGCAGCGATGTCTCGATAGTTTGTGACTGCTGCAAAACGACCGGATCGGTTGATGCCAAGCCAAGTGCCACCTGCTTCAAGATCTTTTCCTGCCAGGATTCCGCTGTCCCACCAATGCGCCTCTTGGGTTGGTCTATTATAAAACTCGTCCCGATTGCCGATTAGAATTAGGGGGTAATCTGGATGTTCATTGACAGCAAAAGCGATGATGCACATGAAGATTTTTATTTACTTGCAAATTAAACGATCCCAAATGAAAAAGGTATTTCAAACCATGCTTGCATATCATCGTGAGCATTACGAGTCATCGCTATACCTCAAGGTGGGGGTCTTGGTGGCGGCTCTGCTTGCTTTCAATTATTCGCTGGACTTCGAAGATGAGTACATTGATGCTTTTAGAGGAAGCTGGCTAAGAGTACTTTGGTACTTTCTATACTTAGGCATACCTTTTTTAGCTACTGCTTGGCTACTACATATCCATGGGAAGGCAGAAAGGTGGTTCAGCGAGCCTAGTTTTTGGATACTATTTGGGTTGGGTTTTTTTGTGCTCGCAATGGATCGCTCATTTTTTCTTGGTGATGTTTTTTATCAGGAGATGCCAAAGGCTACACGTGGATTCTGGTACCGGGTTATCAACTGGTCAAGTTCGCTTCTGACGCAAGCGTTACCACTTATATTGATCTATGAGTGGGTAGATAAACAAAAGTCGCATAAATGGTATGGGTTGATTCCTAGCAAATTTAATCCCAAACCATATCTCTATTTATTGCTGATCGCAGGCGTATTTATTGGGTTAGGATCCTTTTTTGGAGATATCCAGTCATATTATCCACGGTATAAGTTGTCCTATGGGCAGCAGTTTACAAGTCACCATGACCTGCCCTCCTGGATTAGTTTAGTGCTTTTTGAAAGTAGCTATGCGACTAATTTCATCACAGTCGAGTTGTTTTTTCGTGGATTTCTGATCTATGCATTTACCAGATATTTTGGGACATATGCCATTTTGCCAATGGTTGTGACCTATTGTGTATTGCACTTTGGCAAGCCTTTGACAGAATCGTTGAGCTCGATAGTAGGAGGATATGCGCTCGGTATATTGGCTTTGCACAATCGGAATATTTGGGGAGGAGTCATTATTCATGTGGGTGTGGCATGGCTGATGGAGTTATTTGGGTATCTCCAAAAAGTAGTTCAGTAAACTTGAACGATGATCTACTAAATTTGTAGGATGGAGTTGTCAATGATATATGCATTAGTTGGAGGCCTTGTGGTGGGTGTAGTGATTGGCTACCTACTAAGGATGGTACTTCATCAAAATAAATCGGCCGATGGCCAGCCGGAAAGAGCACAAGCAGAGTTAGAAAGCGCCAGACATGAAATTATTAGGTTTCAGTCGGAGTTGGAAAGGATTCAAAAGGAGTCTGCCAAAGACCGAGAGCAATTAATGGAAGTCAATTCACAGAAAGCGGGACTTCAATCAGACCTGACCCATTTGTATGAAAAGCTCAAAAACCAGAAAGAGGAGGTTACCACATTGCAAGAGCAGTTTGCCGTTCGCTTCAAGCATCTAGCCCAAGAAATTCTAGAAGAAAAGAGTAAGAAGTTTACGGATCAAAATAAGAGCAACATAGGCGAACTGCTCAACCCCTTGAAGGAGAAGATTGATAAATTCGAAAAGAGAGTTGAAGAATCCAATATCCAAAATGTCAAGATGAGTAGCTCTTTAACAGAGCAAATTAAAGGTCTCAAAGAGTTGAATCAGCAAATGACAAAAGACACTGTGAACCTCACAAAAGCGTTAAGGGGTGACAGTAAGACCCAGGGTAATTGGGGAGAGATGCAGCTTGAAATTATTTTGGAGAAAGCCGGACTGCAAAAGGATGTGCACTATTTTAAAGAACAAAACTTCAAGAACGAGGAAGGCGCCAATCAGCGTTTAGACTATGTGGTCAATTTGCCTGACAGTAAGACCCTTGTGCTGGACTCAAAGGTATCCTTGACTGCTTATAGCAAGTTTTTTGAAGAAGAAGATGAAAACTTACGTGCTGGGTATCTTAAGCAGCACCTAGAAAGTATCAATTCACACATCAAACTGCTTGGAGATAAAAATTACCAGCAATTGTACGAGATCAATCAACCTGATTATGTGATGATGTTTGTCGCCAATGAGCCCGCACTCACCTTAGCATTGAGAGAAGATCAGGAACTATATGAAAAGGCATTAAATCGAAATATTGTGTTGGTATCTACGACAACGCTCTTAGCTACGATGCGTACGATCTCTTATATCTGGAAGCAAGACATGCAGAATAAGAACGCCCTTGAAATCGCTCGTCAGGCAGGGTCACTGTATGATAAATTTGTGAATTTTTCAGAGGATCTGATCAAAGTCGGGAAGAGCATCGATAGCACACAAAAAATCTACCAAGAGGCAGCTAAGAAATTGTATGAAGGTCAAGACAATCTCGTCCGAAAGTCAGAGCGATTGAAAGAATTAGGCGCTAAGACAAGTAAGCACATGGATCAGCGCTTGCTCGACCATTCAGGGCAGTAGAGCCGCAAACCTTTTTGGTGAGAGAGATGTTTTCAGGCTACGTTTGCGGGATAAATAAAGAGATATGGAACTGACTCCGGATAATAAATTGAAGAAGTTGATTGTGGTGGGAGATAGAGTCCTAATCAAGGCACAAAAAGAATCAGAGAAAACCAATACGGGTATATATCTACCGCCGGGTGTACAGCAAAAAGAGAATATACAAGCGGGGTACATTGTAAAGGCCGGCCCGGGGTACCCAATTCCTTTTGCCATGGATGAAGAAGATGATTGGAAGCCTGAGGAAGAAAAAGTCAAGTACATTCCATTGCAGGCAAAGGAAGGAGACAAGGCCATCTTCTTGCAGAAGGCTGCGACAGAGATCAAGTACAACAATGAAAAATACTACATCGTCTCTCAATCGTCTATTCTGATGCTAGAACGTGAAGAGGACCTATTTGACTGATTGATTAAAGTGCGCTACCAAGAAAAAGTTCTTCGCTTATTAATTCTGTATCTAAATCGTAAACTATACGGATAGAAGACGTACCTGATGGGTGGTATGTAATTTCTTCTTGAGGAACCGTTCCAAATTCAGGTAGCACTTTATGTTCTCGAGCAAAAATTTGGAATGGTACTGCAAGATCATCTAAATGCTGTCCGGGACGGATTCTCAAGTTTTTGAATTCCAAAGATTTGTTTGGATTATAGCACACTATAAATAAATACTACCTTTTGGATAATTTCTGACTGCAAATCATAGATCACTCGGACCACCGTTTTCCCTTCCAAGGAACTTGAAAGGTCTTTGTCTGAAATCTCTCCAAATTCTGGTAAAGCATTGTGCTCTTTTGCGAACTGTTGAAAAGGCAATGCTAAATCCTCTATTGAGGAACCTGGTTGTAACTTAAGGTTTCCTACTTTTATAAATTTTTTCGGATCGCTTATCAATAAGCTCGCTAGCTGAGGTCTTTCATAAAGTTGCACAGCCACTGTTTCATATCCATCAAACTTATAGAAGTAATCAATTTCTGCAGGAGTATTTTTTACATACCTCTGTACATAAGCACCGAATATTTCTTGTGAGTTTAGGCTATCATAGTTGTTCGTTAATTCATAAAGATCGTATTCACGAAAGGTGACCGGCGCAGAAACTAAGTTTAAGTTGATCTCAATAACTCCTAATTTGTTCTGATCAAATGATTTACTAGTAGAATCATCCAATATTATTGAGGAAATTATTACTAAAATGTGTGTTACTAATTGCATACCAATGTAAGGTTACCGTTTAAATCATATTTAGCTGTCAAAAAGTCTTCGGGGTTTGCGAAAGTCATGTAATTGTATTGGTCACTATATCAATTGTCCCAACCTCAATCTCTTGGTTTGGATAACCACTAAAAAAGAAAAGAATTATAAATTTTATCATATTGATTGCAGTTGTTGATCAAAGTAACGTTTACATCAAAATTGGCGCTAATGAAACTTTCAGGGTCTCTAAATGACATGCTATTGTATGTTTCAGATCCTGATTGATATTTCACCTTGTAATCAAGGTGAATCTGGCCGTCATTATCTGAAGTCTAAGTTGCACCGGAAGAATCAATTACCGCAGTGGATTCAGCTACCCTTCACTCTGTGAGATCTGGGAGGCCCTCCAAGTCTGCAAATGATTGAAAATATTCTTACATTGGGCTATTTAGGAAAGTCACTTCCTCAATGACCTTTGTGTCAAGATTGTAAAAAATCCTAATTACTGTTTGTCCTTCATTTACTGAGTATTTGTTATTCTGGTTGGAAACTCCAAATTCAGGCAATACGTTGTATTTTTTTGCAATCTCTTGAAACCCAATCGACAGAGTATCTATTTTTGATCCCACCTCCAGTTCGAGTTGATCTAATTTAAGGTTACTTGATGAGCTTAAAATTCTGATTTCTTTGATTTGCGGTTCGGGGAGAACTCGAGAAACTTTCACAGAAACATTTTGGTAAATATAAGTGCCTGTAGAACCTACAATGCTTTCTTCAATATTACTCGAATGAATTTCACCAAACGCTGACAATTGGGATTCATCATTAAAAGAAGAAACTAAGTCAATTACATTTACATCATTTATTTGAATAGGAATTTGAATTTCACTTACGTAGATATCGATAACTCCAATTTCCTGTGTTTGATAGAAGGTTGAATTGAGTATAAAACTATTAAGGAAAGCAATAACAGTAAAACATATCATTAGTTGCAATTTTTAATTAATTCACCATTTGAATCGTACTCCGCGTACAATAAATTTTCAGGGTTTATAAACTCCATGTCGTTATACAATGTATTTTCATTCCCGTATTTCACTTCGTAATGTAAATGTGGTTCCTTTCCTGTTGCAGTTTCTCCTGAGACAGTGATAACTGAGCCTTGTTCTATTGGAATCCCATCCTGAATATCTGGTTTTTCTCTTAGATGTGCGTACAAGTGAAAACTCTTCTTAATAAGAATATGTACTTCTATTTTTCGTAAGGAATAAGAAAACAATGCAGACAAGGAACCTAGAGAATCCTGTAAAAAGTGAATAGCAGATCATATATCTATCAATATTGAAGACTATGTTTTTTATATTCTTAAACTCTGCATTCGATGTAAATTAAATGGGACTACACAGGTATAGGATTTCCGTAATCATTTCAGTCTCTGGATCGTATATAGCCCTTATGGTTGCTTTGTTTTCATTAGAAGTTCTCTTTTCTTCAACAGGAAGAACTCCAAATTCTGGCAATATGCCATAAGTTTGGGCGAAGCTTTGAAAATCGAGAGCAAGCTCGCTGAGAGTTTTTCCAGTAACAAAATCAATTCCTGCAATTGAGAGTGAGTTTGAGGAGCTATTAATGATCAAATCTGTTAACTCATAATTTCCAGAATAATTCGATAACTCTATGGAATACCCATCATAGTCAAGTAATATATGTGATGATATTGGTGTTTTTTTCTCAGATTTCTTATTGTATTTTCCAAAATC
>JBLHTU010000024.1:0-32167 GCA_047627515.1 Cyclobacteriaceae bacterium
AGACCCTCTGACTATGTTGCTATCAACCAATTACGTGGCGGGACTCGGTTTGTAGAAATCGATGTAATCGGACACCGCGGTATTCAAACCATTTCTCAATCTATTTTTGTCAATCCAGGTTTCGAATTAACCTATGCAGTTGCACAAACAGGCCGACGAGGCTGGTTTTCCATTGACCGCCTGTATAGCAGACCTATCAGGCATCAACAGCAAACTGTAACAAGAAGAGAAAGTACAAGAGTGCAATCACACGGAAATAAGCATATTAATAACCGACCACAGAATCGGAGTAACAACAACCGACGTCGAGGTGGTTAACATATAATTTTCAGAAGTAGTAAAAAAGAACAGATCCGATTAACATCGGGCCTGTTCTTTTATAAATCATATTTCATCACTTAATTGTACAAATAAACAGATCAACGAGAAAAAGAGACTGTTCATCGAAAGTCATTGAGTTTACAATTGATTAGTTTTCATATTTGGAATATGAATCTTATTACCAACCCAATCGCTACCATGAACTTAATGCACATTGCACCGACCAGAATTTCACCAGAAGTTGTGATCAATGCTAAAGACAAAATCTTCTTGATGAAAGGAAGATCAAGTCCGGAAAATGCAGTTATGTTCTACGATCAGATCAAGTCCGGTATCAAGAACTATTTTCAAAAAGAGCAAAAGCTCTCCGTGCATTTTATGTTTGAGTACTTTAATACAAGCTCATCTAAAAGCATCTTTGAAGTGATCAAATTGCTCAAGAAGTTTCAAGGCATTGGAAAAGAGATTACGTTTTTCTGGGTATACGAAGAGGGGGATGATGATATGCTAGAAACAGGAGAGGATTACGCAGACTTATTGGATGTAGAAATGACTTTGCTGGAGATTGATGAATTAGAAGATTACAGCCTGTACAGAAGACTTGCCAGCTAGCAAGCATCAGCAAGAATTATTTGAAGTAAGCCATCTATAAGATGGCTTTTTTTATAACATTTTTTATCTTGGTGGTACACCTGATGAGTTGCCGAAATGATCAACAAACTATCTCTCAATGTCTTACTTGTCATACTTGGCTCCGTGTTGGCGGCACAGCCAACAGCAAAACAACTTACCAAGTCAATCGAAAAAGCCCGACAAGTATGGGCAGTACCGGGGCTTTCAGTGGGTGTTGTCTACAAAAATGAGGTCGCCCTTTCGCAAGGATTTGGCACAAAAAAAGCCGGTACAGGAAATTTAGTTGATGCCTCCTCTCAATTTGCCATTGCTTCCAATACAAAGGCTTTTATTGCTGCAGCACTCGCCACATTAGTCCAAGACAAACAGATTCAATGGGATGATCCTGTACGCAGTTACCTTCCGGAGTTTGAAATGTATGATGAATATGTAACGGCACACATCACCATAAAAGATCTATTGTGCCATCGGGCTGGTCTCGGCACTTTTAGCGGAGATGTGATTTGGTACAAGTCGCAGCTCTCAGCTTCGGAAGTTATTGAAAGGATTAAGTATATACCGCAGGCGTATGAATTTCGAAGTGGATATGGTTATTCTAACTTAATGTTTATCACAGCAGGAGAAGTTATCAAATCTGTAACTGGTCAGACTTGGGATCAATATATCAAAGAACAGTTTTTAACGCCACTGGGCATGGATCAAACAATAACTTCTACCCATGAACTTTCAACGAACCAAGCTACGCCGCATAAACCAGCGCATGATACAAATCAACCGATCAGCTGGGTAAACTGGGACAATATGGGTGCAGCTGGAGGTATCATTTCCAGCGCTACCGATATGACAAAATGGATACAAATGTTGCTGAATCAAGGGGTTTTCAATGGAGATACGCTACTGGATAAAGATCAAATCAATGAAATGTGGACCCCTCACAATTCTTTTGTGATCAATGAAAAATCAAAAATGAATCCTCCAGGACGAAACTTCAATGGCTATGGCTTGGGCTGGGGAGTATTTGACTACTATGGACGTAAAGTCATGACACATAGTGGAGGTTACGACGGAATGTATTCTCGTGTAGTCATTATCCCTGAAGAAGAGCTTGGTTTTGTCATCCTTTCAAATAGCATGTCGGGTATCATAGGGGCCTTAATGTTTGATCTAATCAACCAGTATCTCAAAGCCGATACCAGAGATTGGCAAGAATATTACTTTTCAAGAGATGTCGGCCCAGGTATGCACCAGTGGACTGCAGATCGTATATCCGCGAGAAAACATAATACAGAGCCTACAATTCCCATCGCTTCTTACTCTGGTACGTATCATGATCCTATGTATGGTGCCATTAGTATAGCTCTGAATGACGGGCAACTAAGGTTATCATTTGAACATGCACCAGATCTTTCCGCCACTTTAATTCATTGGCAGCACGATACGTGGGAGATCAAATGGGATCAAATGCATGCTTGGTTTGATTTTGGATTACTCAGCTTTGAGAGCAATACCGTGGGTGAGGTAGTGAAGATCAGATTTGACGTACCTAATCATGATATTTTCTTCGATGAACTACACCCAATAAAGAGATAAACATCTATGCGCTTGACAGAACAAAGCAGTACTTGTATCTTGTAAAAAAGAAGAAAAAATGATCGTAGATATATCCAATCCTTGGCACGCCGTACATGTTGGCGACCGTGCTCCACACTTTGTTAATGGCATCATTGAAATCCCACAGACATCACGTGCTAAATATGAGTTAGACAAAGAATCTGGTCTGCTAAAACTGGATCGTGTACTTTATTCTGCCGTCTACTATCCAGCTAACTACGGCTTTATTCCTCGTACATATTGCGATGATCAGGATCCCCTAGATATCGTAGTGCTTTGTAAAATAGATGTCGTTCCCCTTTGCTTAATTTCCACGAAAGTGATCGGTGTAATGAGGATGCTAGACGGTGGGGAGCTAGATGATAAGATCATTGCCGTTGCCGAAAATGATATGAGTGTAAATCATATTAATGACGTGTCCGAACTGCCCGCTCATTTCTTAAAAGAACTGAAAAACTTCTTCGAAGACTATAAGAAATTAGAGAAAAAAGAAGTGAAGGTTGAGGATTTTCAAGATGCTGAAACCGCTAAAGAGATTGTCCTAAAAGCAATGGAAGACTACCGTGAACTGACCAAGGACGCTCGTCACATCTAGTACCCGCTGTTTACAAATGAACCTTAGTAGCGCTAAAAGATTTGCCAAGAAATTGGGTACCCAGCATTTCAAATTTGGCCGGATCATCCGTTGTTAGGTAGTTGGTTGTTCCATACCGGGAGCATTTATCAGATATCTCTGGGTGCCGCTCTAGATAGTTGTGCAGCCGATCAGCAACTAATGGTCCTTGAGAAATGATTTCTGCACGATCGCCAACGATATTTGAAATCAGATCTAGTAGTAAAGGGTAATGGGTACATGCCAATAAAATGGTATCTATTTGAGCTGACATGGCGAATAGCGTATCTATGTGTCGCTTGATGAAGAAATGTGTACCATTATTGTCAAGCTCTCCATTTTCAACTAATGGAACCCACATAGGACAAGCTTCTTGGACCAGTTTTAAATCAGGAAAAAATTTCTCGATTTCTATACGATAAGAATCGGATAGTACGGTGCCATATGTAGCAAACAGTCCGACAGAGCCAGTAGATGAATAATTTCCAATGGCCTCACTTGTTGGCCTGATTACACCAAGCACTCTTTTGTCTGGAGCTATTATGGGCAAATCCCGTTGCTGGATGGTTCTTAATGCCTTAGCAGAAGCTGTATTGCATGCAAGAATGACCAAATGACAACCTTGCTCGAACAAATATCTCACTCCAGACAGGGTGAAATCGTAGACATTATCAAACGATCGCGATCCATAGGGTGACCTTGCGGAATCACCCAAATAGAGATAATCGTAGCTAGGCATGAGAGATTGAATCGAGCGTAAGACTGTCAATCCACCGTAACCAGAATCAAAAACGCCAATAGGACCTTGAGCCTTCATTTGGTAAAGATGCTCAAGGACAATTTAAATAACTAAATATCACTGGCTGCCCTGACGGGGGTATCTGTGCTGTGGTATTATTACTTGCATCATAGATATACTCATATCGTGCTGTTGTATTATTTTCGGCTATTGACAACACATTATTAGTCGAAAAGAACTTCACATCGGGGAGATTAGTATCTGTAAAGAACGGGAGATAATACCCTTTGACAGGGCTTTTGAAGTCATCGTAACTAAATACTCTGTCCTCATTGAGAATAAAAACGCTGCGGTCATCTGGATCAATCCCAAAACGCTCAATACGTGATACATTTCCTGCACTGTTCATGTGGTAATTGGCATAAGCTGCAAACAGCGACTGTCCATTGCTTGCTACCCGTGTGAGAGATACCTGTAATCGATCTTTCTGCGAGTAATCGAAATCATGAACCAATTTAACACCTGAGGAATTAAAGAATCTAACGACCTGGATAGGTTTTTCATCTTCAAACTTGACACTGATATAAGGAGTTAAAGAAGACACTTGCGCCAACTGATCCTTGATTACGAGACTATCTTCAAAGTAAGTGAACTGATAGAAAGCTACTGTTTTGGTTTCACCCTCAAAAGTAAAAGTCTGTCGCACATAATATATTTGACCGCCTGAGACCGTTGTAAACTGCAGTTTATTAAAATCGTCAAATTGAATGGTAGAAAGTATGCAGTTATCATGCTTAGAGATATCCCCGTCAGTACAGGACAAGCATACAAAGCAAATGGTCATACCATAACTGAGAAGTTGAGATAAACTTTTATTTAAACAGTCTAAAACCAACATATGCTAAGGTTAAGAAAAAAAAGGCACAAAGTATTTTCAAACGATCTGATTTAAAGTGAATATAAGACAAAACAGAGTTTAAGCGCCACTTTAGTCATCTACAATACAAAAAGTATATTGCATTTAATCCAAGTAGGCCGACGATGAAAGAACCCCTTACTCCCTTGTTTAAAAAGCTTTGTCTAAAAGACCATCAAGCTATTGTTTGCCTAAATGCCCCAATAAGCTTTGAGAAATCAGTCCACTTGCTCCGAGGAGAAAGCAGCATATAAAAATCTGTACATTCCACTGGGTCAATTGATTTTGCTTTATGCTTTGTAACCACCTAGGAGGAGATAGAAGACCAAACAAAACTACTCTTAGACAAACTGAAAAGAGACGTGATCCTATGGTTTTGCTAGCCAAAGCAGTCCTCAAAAAAGTACGCATGCACAATCAAAAAAGACAAAGGATGGCAATCATTTGGTGCATTAGGATTTGAAGGTTTGAGGCATGTATATATTGATGAAGACCGGAATACTATCCGGTTTCGGCAAACAAATTTTATTGAACAGATCGCAAGAAGCGAGAGCTTTTCGATATTGTTAGCAGGTAATAAAAGAGCTAAAAAATGAATACGGCATTACTACTTATTGATCTACAAAAAGGTCTGGACGAATGGGACTATTACGGGGGCGAGAGAAATAATCACAAGGCAGAGTCAAATGCATCTAGACTATTATCCTATTTCCGAGCTCAGCGCAGACCTATCATTCATATTAAGCATAATTCGATCAATCAAGCTTCTCCCTTACATCCAAGCAAAACTGGAAATGCAATTAAACCCGAAGTCTATCCTTTGATACATGAAATCGTGCTCGAGAAGCATACAAACAGCGCCTTCATAGATACTGACCTCGATAATAAGCTTAAGGAATTCAGGGTAAAGCGGGTCGTCATAGTGGGTCTTACGATAGAGCATTGTGTCTCGTCGACCGTTCGAATGAGTGCCAATATGGGCTATGAAACGATCTTGATTGGTGAAGCCACGGCAGCTTTCTCCAAAAGAGATTCTACAGGAAATCTAATCAACTCCCAGATCGTATTTGACGTGTCGCTGGCAAATCTCAAAGATGAGTTTGCAGAAGTCTTGTCTATCGACGAATTGATTAATCAACTTGGGTTTGAAACAAAAAAAATCCCCTAACCGGTGGTCAGGGGATTGCAAGTAAAGAGTGAATATTTATTTTTATAAGCTAAAGATAACCAAAATCCCTAGCCTGCCATAGCCATTAACAAATCACTTTGCGTGATGATGTGGACTTTTTGCTGTTCATCTCTTACAAGTAAAGCTTTGCTTTCCTTACTGATCAAAGATGAGAGTACATCAAGCGTATTGTCTAATCCGACAAACTGAAAAGAAGCATCCATCACTTCGCTTACTGGTTGATCTTTCAACTCAGGTTTTTCGAGTAGACACTTGAGCGCTTTTGAGTCGCTCAAACTACCGACGTATTGTTCCCCAACAGTGACTGGTACTTGATCGATTCCGTTTCTATTCATTAGCAAAATAGCATCACCCAGCTTCATGTCCTGACTGATCGTCGTCAACTCACCGGACAACGCTTTAGTAGAAATGATATCTCGTGCCGTAGCGAACTTTAAGGTCTCGATGAAGCCATGGTCTTTCATCCAATTATCGTTGTATACTTTTCCCAAATACCGCGTTCCATGATCTGGTAAGATAATAACCATGACATCATCCTCTTTGAGATGCTCTCTCGCCCACTCGAGTGCACCAAATGCTGCCGAACCGCAAGACCATCCGATAAATAACCCTTCCTCACGAGCGAGCCGTCTAGTCATGATAGCACTATCCTTATCTGTGACCTTCACGATATAATCCACCATATCAAAATGGACATTCTTCGGTAGAATATCCTCACCTATTCCTTCTGTTAGATAAGGGTAGACTTCTTTGTCATCGAAGACTCCCGTCTCCTTGAATTTTTTAAATACGGACCCATATGTATCGATCCCAAGAGATACTACATCAGGATTTTGTTCCTTGAGATATTTTGAAGTGCCACTGATAGTACCGCCCGTTCCCATTCCAGCAGCATAAACAGTAATTTTTCCTTCTGTATCTCTCCAGATTTCTGGCCCTGTTGTCTCATAATGCGATTCAGCGTTAGAAGCATTATCATATTGATTGGGATAAAAAGAATTGGGTATATCTTCATTGAGTTTCTGAGCAACAGAATAGTACGATCTTGGATCCGATGGAGTAACATTTGTAGGACAAACGATCACCTCAGCACCCACAGCTCTTAAAATATCTATTTTTTCTTGAGACTGCTTATCTGCTAATGTGAAAATGCACTTGTATCCTTTGCTTATAGCGACTAGTGCAAGGCCCATCCCTGTATTGCCTGATGTACCTTCGATGATTGTACCTCCAGGTTTAAGTTCCCCAGATTTTTCGGCATCCTCGATCATCTTAAGAGCAATTCGGTCTTTAATAGAATTTCCTGGATTGAAATATTCAACCTTTACCAGAATTGTGCCTTTGATTCCCTCAGTTACTTTATTGAGCTTGATCAGCGGGGTGTTTCCAATCGTATCGATGATTGAATTGTAGTAATGCATGGATTAACTGTTTTTTGTTTGCAAATGTAGCTGATTTGTACACTGTAGCTGGTGCGAAAAACTGTTACTTTTGTCTTCAATTCACGATAGGCTGAACTGTATACTCTATGGATCCTTTTGATCAAAATAATATCAATACATCAAATAGGCGGGTAAACGTATCGCTTAGAAACCTCAAACTCTCAGATTTTGAAGAACTTCAGATTGTAGTGAAAAAAGTCTATTCCCAGCTCGATGACGGAGTCTGGGAAAAGAAAAATATCAAAAAGCTACTGCAAGTGTTCCCGGCAGGGCAGCTATGTATAGAAGTGGATGGGAAGATGGTAGCCTTAGCACTATCAATCATTGTTGATTACAAAAAATATGGCGACAACCATACCTATGATCAGATTACTGGAGGCGACACGTTTAATACACACAATGAAAATGGTGATGTCCTATATGGCATCGAAGTAATCGTACATCCTGAGTATCGCGGGCTTCGATTAGGCCGAAGATTGTATGATGCCAGAAAAGAACTCTGTGAGAACCTAAACTTACGAGCTATCATGGCCGGCGGTAGGATGCCGACTTATGCAAAGTATGCGGAGGAACTAACGCCACGAGCTTACTTGAATAAGGTCAAAGCCAAAGAAATAAAAGATCCGACGCTAAATTTTCAGCTATCAAATGATTTTCACGTCAAGAAAATTATCAAAAACTACCTTCCTGGCGATAATGAGTCACTTGATTATGCGACGCTTCTAGAGTGGAACAATATCTATTATCAGGAAGATGAAAAGCTAATCAATGCTCCGAGATCATATATTAGAATAGGATTAGTTCAATGGCAGCAGAGGTCCTTCAAGGATATGGAAGCGCTTGTGGAGCAAATGGAATATTTTATCGATGCAGTAAGTGACTATCAGTCCGATTTCATCCTTTTCCCAGAGCTGTTCAACGCACCTCTAATGGCAGAATTCAATCACCTTGGAGCTGCTGAGGCGATCCGAGGATTGGCTAAATATACAGAGGAGCTAAGAGAGAAATTTACAGAATTTGCACTATCGTATAATGTTAACATCATCACCGGTAGTATGCCGCTTTTGCGTGCAGGAAAGCTGTACAATGTATCGTACCTCTGTAGAAGGGACGGTTCTTGGGACAAAACAGAAAAAATTCATATTACTCCATCTGAGGTCAATGACTGGGGTATGGTCGGAGGGAATAAGATCAAGGTATTCGATACTGACTGTGGTAGAATAGGCATCCTAATCTGCTATGATGTGGAGTTCCCTGAACTTGCTCGATTATACGCAGAACAGGGTATGCAGATCCTTTTTGTACCCTTCTTAACAGACACCCAAAACGGATATAATCGTGTGAGATATTGTGCTCAAGCACGCGCAGTGGAAAATGAATGCTACGTGGCCATCGCTGGTTGTGTCGGTAACTTACCTAAAGTCAATAACATGGATATCCAGTATGCACAAAGCGCAATATTTACACCTTCTGACTTTCAGTTCCCAACCAATGCAATCAAAGCAGAGGCTACGCCAAACTCAGAAATGACCTTGATTGGAGATGTAGATCTGGAGCTATTAAAAGAGGTCCACGAATTTGGAAGTGTCCGAAACCTCAAAGATAGAAGGAACGACCTCTACAAGATTGTACTCAAAAAGTAAGAGGTTGGCGACGTACTAGAACTGCACTAAAGAAATAATCGTTAGTCCGTTCAAAAAATTGTGCCTTCAGTTTAGGTTATTGATTGATTATCTTTCAATTAATAATTTATTCTGACTATGAAATACTTACTTCTACTAATCACGGCTGCTCTTTGTACGAATCTGGCTGCGCAAAATCCTTATTTTCCCGAGACGCTAGATATGCGTCAACGAGCTGCAGTCATAGATGATTGGCTAGAAGAACGCGTAGCTACTGTATTACCTGATTTGATGAAAAGAGCCGAAATCGATATGTGGGTAATCATCGCTCGAGAATACAACGAGGACCCCATCATCAAAACACTTTTGCCAGCTACATGGCAGTCGGCAAGACGTACTACCATGTTGATCGTATTCGACCCTGGAAATGGTGAGCCACTGGAAACGATGGCAATGGCGCGATATGATGTAGGTCGGACTTTTAAAAAAGTATGGAACAAAGAGGAACAACCAGATCAGTGGAAAGCACTTGCTGATCTGATTATCACAAAGAACCCTAAGAAAATAGGCATCAATAAATCTGAGACATTTGCTTTAGCTGACGGCTTGTCTGCTTCTCATTACGAAATGTTGCAGAATGCACTTCCAGACAAGTTTAACAAACTACTAGTAAATGCTGAGAACCTCGCGGTAGGTTGGTTGGAAACCCGTACCGAAAACGAGATGATTGTTTATCAAAACATCGTAAGAATGGCACATCAGATCATTGCAGAGGGATTTTCTGAAAAGGCCATCCAACCAGGGATCACGAGTACTGACGATGTCGTGTGGTGGTATAGAGATCGTATCAGAGAGTTAGGATTCACAACTTGGTTTCATCCTTCTGTGTCAATCCAACGGAACGACCCTGAATCCTTCGAACATCTACGCAGCTTTTCGTCACGGCCTGAGCAGCAAGTGATCTTACCCGGAGACTTATTACATGTAGATTTTGGTATCACCTACCTCCGATTAAATACGGATACGCAGCAACATGCATACATACTTAGGCCAGGTGAAAAAGATGCTCCAGAATACCTGCAAGAAGCTTTTGCAGCTGGAAATCGAGTACAAGATATTTTCACTAATAATTTCGTCACAGGTCGGACAGGGAATGAAATCTTGCTGAAGTCGATCGATGAATGTAAAGCCGAAGGTTTGAAGCCAACGATCTACACACATCCTATCGGATATCATGGCCATGCAGCCGGACCCACAATTGGTTTATGGGATATGCAAGGTGGCGTACCCGACAAAGGTGACTACCCCCTGTATCCAAAAACCGCCTATTCCATAGAGTTAAATAACAGCATCTACATCAAGGAATGGGACAAAGAAATAAGAATCCAACTCGAAGAAGATGCGTACTTTGATGGAGAGGAAGTGATATATATTGACGGCCGTCAGACCAAACTAATGACGATTCCACGTGCACTATTTCCGAACGAATAATATTATTAAATATTCATGAGCAATTTCTCTAGGATCGCAGTGTTTTGCGGGTCAGCAACAGGCAATCACCCATCCTATCGTGTGGCTGCATTGCAACTCTGCCAGCAGCTCTCAGCAAACAAGATTGATTTAGTTTATGGTGGAGGCTCTATCGGACTGATGGGAGTGATAGCCAACGAAATGCTTGCGCTAAAGCGAGAAGTAGTCGGAGTCATTCCTAAAAAAATATATGACTGGGAAGTGGGTCATGATGGATTAACTCGACTGGAGGTGGTAGAAAACATGCACATCCGCAAAGCGCGGATGGCGGAATTGGCAGATGGGTTCATCGCGCTCCCTGGAGGCGTCGGCACCTTAGAAGAAATCATCGAGGCGATCACATGGCAACAATTGGACTATCATCAGAAACCCTGCGGGTTTCTAAATGTCAATGGCTATTTTGATAAGCTACTCGACTTCATCGAGCATATGAAAATCGAAGGTTTCTTTAGAGAAGAACATGCAAATTCCATCTTAGTTGCTTCGGAACCCGAAGAACTACTTCGAAAAATGAAAGATTCCATTCAAAAATAGCTGTTCATGACCTAGGTCATTTTTATTGTGCTAGAGATCATGTATCATCATACAAAAAAAGATGAATGCTCCTACCACTGAAAAAAAGCCAGCTGATGTAAAGATCTCACGACGCCCTCATCAGCTTCTTAAATCGCATATTGACCGGACCTTGCCAGGTAAAATTCTAATACCTGATGACCATTTTGGGATTAACAGCTTGTACTCTGCCAAGCATGGATGGACCACCCACACCTTCTCTATTGATCCAAAGATCATTCATAAGTTTACACTAAAAATCAAATCGGATAACCTACCTGTTAGGATCAGTGATGGCGGATATGAGGATCTCGCACTCCCCGAGGATTCAGTAGACATGATCGCCTTTCTAAGTGAAGATGTTCCAAAGCAGATTCGTCAGTCGTACTTTCGTACCCTATTAAGAACGCTCAAAAAAGGCGGTATGGCGTTAGTCGAGGCACATCATCCTGATGGTGATATTCATCACATTGAAGGAGAGCTACTTATGAACGAGCAACAGCTCAAAGAGATCTTTCGTGGATTTAGCAGCCTTGTCGTTCGCAGAATAGATGACAGAATCTCCAAGGAGGACGCATCAGGACCAGATCAGTTTCGGATTCAGGCCATTGCCATCAAGTAGGGTTATTTTTAGCCGCATACGCTTTTATATCCTCCCAGTCCTGATGATATGCAGACTTGATTTCGGTCAACAACTCAGGTTCTATCAAAGGCTCTTTTGGCACCCAGCTCTTCGGAAAAAAGTTGGCAGCGTACATAATCAAATGATAGTAGGCCCACACCGGCCTGTAAAGCAACCAGTGCTTAAGCTTATTACTATACCCTTTGGGGACCTTTTTGGCATATATACGACAATACTGACGCAGTACCAACAATTGCTTGACCGAGTACGAAGCATGAAAAGGCTGCAATGACACGGCTGACTGCTCAAAAGTGGCGCCACAGAAACTAGCAATTTTACCTAAGAACTCCCACGGTGTCTCTTTGAGCTCATGATGAAATAGTACAAGTGGCTTTTGGCCTGTCAACTCTTCTACTAATTTGATCCTAGGCATGTATGGCACATCTGACTGCTTCCAGAACCCCTCATCATTCTTCATATCCAAGAAATGGTCAAACGAATAATGCCATCCATTTTTGACGTATCTGCGATACTGCGAGGCTACCCATGAATCATGTGGCCTCACCAGCATAATAATTCTGGCTTGAGGATACGTTTCGGTAAACCATTTGACTTCACGATCAAACTGACGATCAAACTCCCGAGAAACTAACCACTTACTGGGTAATTGAGCCGATATGATTTTTTTACTCTTCTTGTATCGGTTCGTAGGTATATAAGTGATGCCTTGCAATTTAGGAAAAAATCGTGCTTGCAAATAGGTCGAGGCGACCTTACCTAAGCCTACGTGGAAATAAATCTCGTGATCGTTACTCATACCCTGCAAAACTAGGGGCTTATTATGAGAGTAAAATCTGAGGGCACAAAAAGAAAAAACAAGTATAACAGTAAATCAACAAGTTCTTAAAATTGGATTAATATCAGCCCCCTTCTATATTTGTCTTAATGCTTCACGACACTGAGAAAAATAAAGGCAACTAACCCTGCGGATGAATCAGTCAAAGAGAAAGTTGCGGTACATGATTTTGTATGTTGAGATTGCAATATTCGTCGGGTTCTTAGCTTTTCTGGTGATCAACCATTACCACCCGATCCTTCCATAGGCATTTGCTCCGCTAGTCTTTTCAGACAAAAATATTGCTGATTGAATTTCCGACCCGTGCTGGCAGTAAACCCCCAGATCACTTTTGCTTCTCCGTTAAAAATCTCATTTATTAAGTCTTTCTTTCCAGTATAAACTGTCTGCCCATCAATGAATACAGAAAGCGTTTGGGTAGAGGGATTCCACCTTAGTCGAAAGTCATGCAAACTATTGTCTTCTAGCTGATACGCCTCTGAGTCATTATTCCAATAGGTTTTGTGTCTACTTGAGCCATTTTCCAAGTATGCAACATGATCACTTACTGGATCCAGTTGATAGATATTTTGGTAGGTATCAAATTCAACTGCAATACTAGGATCGATTGAATTCCCAGATCTAGTTGGGTCAAATCTACCGTACCCCATACACTCGCCCCACTGACCAAACGCATCAAATCCTCTGACATCATTATGGATTACGAAAGTGATTCCATCCGCCCCTTGGTCTTTGTCCCCTAGGTACAAATCAAATTGAATTTCAAAATAGTTATTGAGGTCAAGCTTACTTGTATTGAAGGCCAGTCCTTCGGAGAAAGGAGCATCTGGTGTCAATTGAATACACCCATTATCCATATATCCCGCTGTCCCTAAAAAAGTGTACTGAGCTTTGACGAAGAAAGTCAGGAAGCATAAAAAGAAACTTAGAAATCTCACCATGAAGATATAACTAAGTTGAAGTCAAAAAGATCAAAAAAGCATAGCTCTAGAAGCTATACGTCCTCAGGCCAAAACTCGTACTCATAAAAAATTGTATACTCTAGATCACCCATGACGTTATAGATTTCTGTTTTTGTTTTCAAACCAGCTTCGTCATAAAAATAAACTCTTTCGTTATAGGTCGTCCCATTGACTGAATACTCAGATCTGATCATACGATCATCATCATAGAAAAATGTAAAAGATTTCGACTCTTCTTTAACCGATATCAATAAATCTCCATCATACTGGTATTTATATTCCTTTTGCCTTTTTTGGTTACCGATGTGTTCATGCACTTCACCATTGATTAAAAATTCATAAAACAATATCTCTCGATGCATGGAAACTTTGTTTTCAGTCGCTTCAAATTCATCCTGCTGATGCATCACATATGGTTGACTGCGCTCATTCTGAGCAACCGAGTATGCTTGATCTATTTTATATTTTACGGAGCTCGGAAAATCACCAGCAGCATACGTGACTGATTTTTCGATCTTTAAACCTTCGGGATCATACCATGCATGAGGGGGTCGTTTAAGCTGAGCAAATTTTACAGGCCAGTCGTTTCCATAAAGTAAATTCTGCTTCGCAGCGCCTAGATCCAGTCCGTCAAGAAGATGAGTAACCAGAGAAGACTTACTTGCCATCCAAAGCGGTACCTCAATTGGCGCCTGACGATCATAAGGATAAGTTGTCTGATGGTGTAGCGTTATAATCTCACCCATCACATCGAATGTCACAATTGAAACAATTCGACCATCTTTCTGCTGCGTATCCTCCTGACTACTTTCGTACCACGTTGTGATTTTCTGGACGTCTTCCATGCTCTTATTTTTCGCCGCTACTACGCTTGCACGTTCATTACACCCAACAAGCATAAAAACAATGGCATACATCATCGCCGGGATCCATAGCAGATACTTTCTACCAGATTCATGATTTGAAAGCAAAGCTTTGATACGATAGTTGAGGGGTTTTTGTCCAAATCCATTACTGATTGCAGGATACCCAAAAGATCGACTGGCAAGATCCACCAAACTATTTACATATGCTCGTTGACCTAACTGCTTAGCAACTTTTTCATCTACTTCGCATTCGTTCACTAGTCTCACTTCTTTTGACATCCACCATTGCATTGGATTAAACCAAAATACTGCCTTGGCGGCCTGAACAAGGAGTATATCAAAGCTATGTAACATCGATGCATGGCTTTTTTCATGCACAAGCAGGGTCTTTAGTTGCCCCCCCACAAACTCTTTTTCTACATATAAGCAGCCGAAAAATGATGCCGCTAGAAAACCTGGCTGATTCACTTGAATATAAGGAATCTCGTACATGCTTACTCTTTTACCAGCTTTATGCATCCTAAACAAGGAAATAAAACTCAATACCAGATAAATCACCGAAATGAAAAGACCCATAAAATACACAATCAGAAGCCATTCAATGAACGGTACAGATTGGTCTTCGTTATCCATCAGATTTTTCTGAATGGCAAAACGATCGGTATTGCCAACTATGCCTTCTTCAGAGAAAGGCAACTGAGATTCACTCGACGAGGGTGCATCTACTACATAAAATTGCTTCATACTCGGCACACCGATCACCTCCTCAAAACCCCAGCTAGTTTTAACGTTTACTACAGGTAAAAATAAAACCCCCAGCATGGTGCATATCAGTATTATCCTTCTCGCTCGATAGGACACCTTTGACCTAACTATCCAATAAGAGGGCATCATGAGAATACTAATTAGCGTGCCCTCAACTAGGTAATCCATATCATTTACTTTTTAAAGTATTATCAATCATTTGTCGCAACTCATTGACCTCTTTCGGGCTTATCTTTTCGTCAGACATCATCTGCGACACTAAACTTTTATAGGAACCGTCAAAGTAATCGCTTAAGATATTTCGAAACAATGACCCTCGATATTCTACCTTAGGAATCAGTGGAAAATACTGATGAGTTTTACCGTATGATTTATGACCAATCATACCTTTTTCCTCTAGGATTCTCACTACGGAGGATACTGTATTATAGGGTGGTTTTGGTTCGGGCAAAGCTTCAATTACATCTCTAACGAATGCAAGCTTCAACTTCCAAATCACATGCATAATCGGCTCTTCTGCCTTTGTTAGCTTCTCCATTAATCAAATGTATAACTGAATTATCAGTTATACAACTGATAATTCAGTTATTAATCATGACTTAATAAAAAAGTAGGTGTTTAAAACTCTTGAACATTAACCAACTATTTTTGTCGACATGTCCGAAGAAGCAGAATACCCTTACCTGGCATCCCTAAACCCTCCTCAAAGAGAGGGCGTAGTGAATACACAAGGTCCAACCATGATCATCGCTGGTGCTGGATCTGGTAAAACACGTGTTCTGACGCTCAGAATAGCTTATCTCATGGATAAGCACAACGTGGATCCATTTAACATCATGTCGCTGACTTTTACCAACAAGGCTGCAAAAGAGATGAGACACCGTATCGAAGAGCACGTGGGGGGTGATGCACGAAACTTATGGATGGGCACCTTTCACTCAGTGTTTGCTCGAATGCTGAGAGCAGAAGCAAGTAACCTTGGCTATACATCTAACTTTACGATATATGATACTGAAGACGCAAAATCACTGATCAAAACAATTGTCAAAGAAAGAAATCTTGACGATAAACTCTATAAGGCCAATGTCGTATATAATCGAATCTCAAACGCAAAAAACAGACTCATCTCCTGGCAGGAATACCTAAGCAATCCTATTTATGAGGAAGATGATCTAGCCAATCAGCGCCCAGAAATGGGCAAAATCTATAGAATCTATAGCGAGCGATGTTTCAAGGCCAATGCAATGGATTTTGATGATTTGCTTTTCAATACCAATGTACTATTCCAAGAGCATCCTGATGTGCTCAACAAGTACCAGCAACGCTTTCACTACGTACTTATTGATGAGTTTCAAGATACCAATATTTCCCAGTATATGATCGCTCGCAAATTAGCAGCAGTGAGACAAAATATCTGCGTAGTAGGAGACGATGCCCAGAGCATCTACGCATTCCGTGGAGCGGATATTCAAAACATTCTGAATTTTGAGCGTGACTATCCCGATCTAAAAACTATAAAACTCGAGCAGAATTACCGATCGACAAAGACTATCGTAAATGCAGCTAATTCAGTCATTGGGAAAAACAAATCACAGCTAAAAAAGGACGTTTGGACAGACAACACAGAGGGTGAATTAATAGAATTGATTAAAGCTTCTTCAGATAATGAAGAGGGGAAATTAGTAGCGTCAACCATCTTTGAGACAAAGATGAAAAACCATGCTGGCAATGATGAATTTGCCATCTTGTACCGGACCAATAGTCAGTCAAGAGCAATGGAAGAAGCCTTGCGTAGAAACAATATAAAATACCGGGTGGTCGGTGGGCTTTCTTTCTATCAACGCAAAGAGATCAAGGACCTAGTCTCGTACATCCGTTTTGTACTCAATCAGGATGATGAAACAGCCCTACGTCGTATTATCAATTTACCGAAGCGTGGTATTGGCCCCGGAACAGTTGAGAAAATCTTCCTAGCAGCAGAGGATCAAGGGCTATCGGTTTGGGAAATCATCCAAAATGCGCAAGCCATTATCGGTGGAAAAGGCGGCATACAAGTACAGGAATTTGGTACGCTGATCCGTAGTTTCATTCTTTCTACCGAAAAGAAAGAAGCATATGAGGCAGCCCTATTGATTGCTAAAAACTCAGGACTGCTGAAAGAGCTGTATGACGACAAGACCGTCGAAGGGCTCAGTAGATATGAAAACGTGCAAGAACTGCTCAATGCAGTAAAAGAATTTACAGAAGATCAAGAAAGAGAGGATCGAGGATTGAGTGCTTTCTTGCAGGACGTTGCCTTGCTGACCGATGAAGATCGAAAAAAGGATAGTAGTAATGATGTCGTAACCCTGATGACGATACACAGTGCCAAAGGGCTAGAGTTTCCGTACGTGTTTATCGTAGGGCTTGAGGAAGAGTTATTCCCGTCTCAGATGATGCTCAACAGCCGGGACGATTTAGAGGAAGAGAGGCGCTTATTCTATGTAGCCATCACCAGAGCCAAAACCAAGCTGCATATTAGCTATGCCCTCAACCGGTATAGATACGGGAGGCTGAAAAACTGCGAGCCGTCTCGTTTCTTGGAAGAAATAGATCCCGCTTTTCTGAAAGTGACTAAAAAGTTTTCAGCCAACGAAGGGACCTCCCCTTCAGGCTCATACTTCGCGAAAAACTTTGTAAAAAATCAACGTTCAACCGTTCAGGCTACAAAAGCAGCACCCGCTCAAGTACATAAACCAAGTGCCGATTTTGAGCCTAGCGATACTAGCGGACTTGCAACTGGCATGAAAGTCGAGCATCCAAAATTTGGATTTGGGACAGTAGCTAACGTCGATAATAATGGATCAAACCGTAAGGCAACCGTTAAATTTGACATAGCTGGAGAAAAGACCCTTCTACTGGCTTTTGCTAAGCTTAGAATACTGTAGACATGGTTTCTAAGATGTGGAATCTCTACTTTTTGGACGCATTTATTGATATATTACTTAAAAATTTGGTAAATTCTTCATCATAATCATCATTTAAAATATGCCAATTTCAGTCAAAGATTTCGTTCCGGAAAAAACCAAAGGAGGGATGTTCAAGTCCGGTAAAATCGATAAGTTCAATGATATCCTAGGTGATATGAATGAATGGATCGAGCAGAATAGCCCCACTATTGTCAATATTGAAACACTCTTACTACCTAATATTCACGAAAGTGATGAAGAAGGCAGCCAAGATACAGAACTGTATACCGCAGGAGAAGCAAGCTCTAACTGGTATCAAATCATTCGCGTCTGGTATAATTCGTAAACTAAGTTTGCTAACCAATCTGTTAGACTTCCATGCCACAAGATGAGACGTCTGACGAAGTCATATTACCACCAAAGTACTATCATCAGTACTTTGGTGATCTAATTGCCTTTGTCAAGAAATACTCGCATCATTTGCTTGACGCAGATGATGCTTTTTTTTTGGATCAATACCATAGTCTCAGCGAAGACGGTCAATGCCTGTTTATAAGATTTTCAAATCGAAAAGGTCATTATTTTAGGCTAGATAAACTCAATTACGAGGAGATCATTCTCGATGACGCAATCCCTGAACTACTACATACGGGGTTCATCGCTGAAGACTTTGACTGGGATGCGGAACTACTCGCCTATTTCACAAAGCAAGAGTTAGTCAACGCCTATTCAGATCTAAATATTCCCAAAACAGCTAAAAAAGAAGAAGTCTATCAAATCATCATTGATCATGGCCATTTTGGACTTTTAGAGGAAAAATACCCTTTGGTACAAGTGCAGTTTCAAGAAGCATTTGAATATCTGAAATTGCTGTATTTTGGAAACTACCATACACAAATGACTGAGTTTGTCATTCGGGATATCGGTAACGTGCAGCTGGAAGACCTAAGTGGTCATACGTTTACTGCTTGGTTCGAAACAGTAGATGAAGCCAAAGCTGTATTTGAGATTAGTAAACTAAGCCATTCAGTCAATCAAGCTTTGGTTATCTGGCCTGCATCGCTGCTACACGAATCATTGCAAGAAGTAGACTTCACAAAATTTAGTCGCTATCGAGCTGCAGAGCGACGTACCGATAAAGTACTGCTGAAGGTGGCCCGTCAACTAGAAAGAGAAAAAGAACCAGAGTTAGCCCTTTACTATTACGAGCAAGCAGTCATCCCACCTGCCCGTGAACGGCGAATTAGGCTCTATTATGGCTTAAAAAGACTAGAAGAAGCAACTACTCTTGCTGAAGAGATTGTTGCTGATTATCACAATGCCACCGAGCTACTATTCGCTAAAGACTTCTTAAATCGCCCAAAAATCAAGATACTGAGAAGTACCACTCAAAAGATCAAATCTCCAGGCAAAATGATTGAAGTAGAAAGCTCTACTACGAATAAAGTAGAGTCCCTGGCACTGAAAAAGCTTGCAGAAGAAGGCCTAGAAGGTATTCATGGAGAAAATTACTTATGGAGAACCCTTTTCGGGCTCACATTCTGGAATCAACTGCTTGAAAGTGGTTACGATAGTTTTCACCACCCTCTGCAACGCGTATCCGCTGATATCTACAGTCGAGACTTCTATGAAAAAAGATCGACCCAAATTGAAGAAAGGTTAAAGAAACTACGCAACAAGAAGCAGTGGAAAAAAGAGATAGATGCAACGATACTTTCGAAACAAGGAATCAATTCTCCACTAGTCTACTGGCATCCTGAAGTATCCGACCATATGGCGCAGTTGGTCACTCGCCTACCCCTACCAGGACTTAAATTGATTCTAATCGAAATGGCAAAGAACTTCAAAAGCAACAGCGTTGGCTTCCCCGATCTATTCGTTTGGAATGAGAGCCAGTATCACTTCTACGAAGTAAAATCCCCAAATGATCATCTATCGGCACAGCAGCTCTTCTGGCTTGAGTTTTTTCAAGCGTGCAAGATCAAGTCTACTGTTTTGAAAGTGAATTATACAGACTACTGAATTTTAGGTCATCCAAAAAGTAATGATATCTTTCCCAGCGATGATCAGGATAATAGCAATCACGCCGATGATCCCGCCTGCTAGTGTAAAGTCTTTCGTCCTCAAGACTCCTTTGGCGTAAGCAATAGCATTAGGCGGTGTACTGATAGGTAATGACATTGCCATAGATGCTGCTAGCGCGATACCGACCCCCAATTGTATTTCAAGGGATTCCGCACCACCTCCCAGCCCAGCTGCTAAACTGATACCTAAAGGGATAATTAAGTTAGCAGCAGCCGTATTAGACATGAAGGTACTGAGCAAGACGGTTGAGATAATGAGCATCGGGAATATGATGGATAGATTCTTAGGTAGTAATTCAATAATAATGACATCAAGCCCAGTTTCTTTCATGCCAACACCCAATGCTATACCTCCTGCAATCAGGATCAATATATGCCACTCAAGTGAGTTAAGATCACTTCTCCTGATGATACCTGTCGCCGTAAAAGCAACAACTGGCAGCAAAGCAATCACAGCCGTCGGTAATCCATGCCACGCATCAGAGAGCCAAAGCAAGATGGTGACGGAAAAAATAATCATTACGAAAAAACCCCTAGCATCAATTGACTGCTTTTCTGGTACAAGCTTAATATCCTTGGCAATAGGTTTATAAAAATTCCACAGAACTGCCCAGGTTACAAAAAGCATAATCACCATGAGAGGTGTAGCAATTAATACCCATTGAAAGAACGTAATATCAATACCACTACTTTTTAGAAATCCCACAGCCACCGCATTTGGTGGAGAGGCAATGGGAGTACCAAGCCCTCCAACGTTAGCAGCAAAAGGAATCCCCAGCAGCAACGCTTTTCTAAATGGATCTCCCTTAGGAATCTGAGTCAGCAAAGGCCCCGTGAGAGCGATCATCATCGCAGTCGTCGCAGTATTACTCATCCACATGGAAAAAACTGCCGTAATGGCCATGAGGCCGAACATCACGGTTGCTGGTTTCTGACCAAAAACCCTTAGTAAATTACTAGCCAACGCCTTATCGACACCTTCTTTTACGGAGGCTTGCGCCAAAATGAACCCTCCTAAAAACAAAATGATTACCGGATTGGCTAAGGGGGCCAAAAAGATCTTGTAATCAGGGCTATTACCTTCCTCAAATCCCAAAACTGACCATCCGCCTGGATTTGACAGCAATAATATCTCTAAACTAATCACTAGAAAAGCCGTGGCAAACAAGGACAATGCCTCACTCACCCATAGCAATCCAGCGATCACAAAAATACCAGACATAAAAATCGCCTGCCTCGGAATGCCTGTCTTCCACAATAGTAAAATTGTCAATACGCCAGCTAGTAATGATCCTCCAAATAATGCGAGATACTTTAGATTGAGGTGAGACCGTAGAGTCGACAGTTGCTGCAGATATTGCAAACGTTTGAATTCCTCTGTGACCTTCCGATAATTGAAAAAACGCATAATTCGATGATTTAGAGGGCATAATTACGCCCTCCACCTGTTTATTCCTAACAGTCCGCTGATAATTATAAACTGATTTATTACAGTTTTTTTACTGATCGATGGACTTCCTTTTGAGGACATACAGTTGATAATTCTTATCTTATCCGCTGAAGCTAAATAAACCTTTGCATGAAGATACTAATGCTTGGATGGGAGTACCCACCTGTGATTTCTGGTGGATTGGGCATCGCTAGCCAAGGACTGGCGAAAGCCTTGGCGAAAGACAATCACAGGGTTACGTTTTTGATGCCCAAGAATACTGGAAAAGAAACAAAAGATGGCGTAACTATCCTCGATGCCTCTAAGATCATAGCTGATCCAACACTTTGGACAGATTCAGTTTTAACGGAAGAAAAACTGAGTTTTATGGAAATAGGGAGCCGATTAGTCCCTTACATTGGTCAGGAAATTTTTATAAAAGAGAGAGAAAAGACAATCACTATAAAAACAGATACCATAGACCCTGCATTTGAGCTGCTTAGTAGCATCAACTTACAGGGCGGCTATGGCGACAACTTGCTGCAAGAAGTTGATAAATATGCCATTATTGCTACACAAATAGCAAAAAAGCACGCCTATGACATCGTCCACTGCCATGATTGGATGACCTTCGAAGCAGGTAAAATGATTCGTCAAATGACAGATATTCCCGTGATTTTTCACTTTCATAGTACCGAAATAGAGAGGAATGGTTCATTTGCTCATCCAGAAATTATTGCCCGAGAAAAAAGTGTACAATCCATAAAAGATTCCTCTATTGCAGCCGTCAGTAATACAACCAAAAAAATACTCACTGAGTCCTATGGCTTCCCCAGTAAAAATATTTCGGTTGTCCCTAATGGATATGAAAGGTTAGCCGCTCCTAAAACACCAGAACCATCTAGCGTAAAAAAAGTAGGCTTTGTAGGGAGATTTGTTCATCAAAAAGATCCCTTGAAATTTCTAGATATTGCCCGACAGATCTGTTCTAAAAGATCAGATGTTTCCTTTGAAATGGTCGGCGATGGTCATCTGATGGAAGCTATAAGAGAACAGATTACGCGAAGCAATCTTGAAGGTAAAGTCATGCTAAAAGGATTCGTCTCGCACGAAGAGGCTATAGCATCCATCCGCGATTTTGATATTCTCGTTGTGCCCTCCAGGTCAGAGCCATTTGGACTCGTACCATTAGAAGGTGTATCCATGGGCATTCCTGTCCTCGTTTCTCAAGGTTGCGGCATCACTGAGTTTATCCCCTCTATGCAAGCGCTTGCACATTGGGATGCGTACAATTGGGTCAACGAACTAGAAACGTTACTAGACGATGAACTGAAAGCCAAAACATATGTCGATAGTTGTACTGAGGAAATAAAAAAGCTGACGTGGCACTCCTCCGCCAAACTAATGTCAAAGCTGTACGCCAAAATGCAAAAACTATAAGGTCATGATTAGTCTCTGGGAACAAAGATCATTTACTGATTACGATGTAATCATCGTCGGTGCTGGTATATCCGGCCTCTCTACAGCGGCGTCCTTAATCGAGCAAGACCCTAAGCTTTCCATACTGGTATTAGAAAGAGGTATTCTGCCAACAGGTGCTAGCACCAAAAATGCTGGCTTTGCTTGCTTTGGTAGTCTGACTGAGCTGATGGAAGACTTGAAGGTACTAGGTGAGGATGGAACAAAAGCACTAGTTACCAAAAGGTGGGAAGGACTACAAAAAACACGAAGTAGACTAGGCGATGATCGGATAGGCTATCTACAAAAGGGAGGGTATGAACTTCTATTTGATAATACTTCCTACCAAGAAGAGCTAGCAAAAGTCAATGCTTTACTACAACCCCTCTTTGAGGAAGATGTGTTCACAGATAAAAGTCAGCATCTCAACAAATTTGGTTTTGGTAAAGCTAAGCAACTCTTATACAATCAGTTAGAAGGTCAATTAGATACAGGGAAGTTAATGGATAGTCTGTGGCGTTACTGTATGCACAAAGGCGTAAAGATCATTACGGGAGCTATGGTTACAAGTCTGGAAGCAAATAAAGTGACCGTCAATACCCGATATGGGTTTTCAGCAAAAGCTGTAATTGTCTGCACCAATGCATTTACCAACGCTCTGATCTCGGTCGACGAGAATGAACCCATAAGACCCGGTCGAGGCATGGTCTTGGCAATCAAACCATCAGTTCCGCTACCTTTCGAAGGAACGTTCCACTACGAACAAGGCTACTATTATTTCCGTGATTACGAAGAGTTACTGTTGTTTGGTGGAGGAAGGAACCTTGCATACGATGAGGAGCAAACAACCCTTTTTGAGATCAACCAGACCATAAAAGCAAAGCTAATTGAGGATATACATCAGACGATTATACCAGGTACCGCTTATGAGATCGTGCATGAGTGGTCTGGCATTATGGCATTTGGATTGACAAAAAGTCCTATTGTAAAAAAACATGCAAGCGGTGTATATATGGGTGTCCGACTAGGAGGTATGGGTGTCGCTATAGGAAGCAAGGTAGGTGAGGAATTAGCCAGCTTGGTAATAGCCGATGGGTTATGATTTTTAGCTATCTTTTCGCTTTAGCCAGTTATATATGTCCGAAGCAAAAAAGCCAACCCTACTACAAGCCCTCATTCCTATTTTATTTCTCATCGTTCTCCTTTCAATAAACGTCTCAATTTTTGGAGATGATGCCCTCTCAGGCTCTAACCAAATTGTTTTGATACTATCAGCTGCTGTCGCATCTATCGTTGCGATCAGAGTTGGCGTGAAATGGTATGAATTGAGAGAGGGAATTGTGAAAAGTATAGGGTCAGCGATGAGCTCGATACTGATCCTACTTCTCATTGGTTCGTTAGCAGGAACATGGTTACTGAGTGGAATTGTCCCAGCGATGATTTACTATGGCTTACAGATATTAAACCCTACGATTTTTCTATTTGCAGCTGTGATCGTTTGCTCTATTGTATCAATCGCGACCGGAAGTAGCTGGACCACTGCCGCTACTGTAGGAATAGCCCTGATTGGCATCGGGAAGGCGCTTGGGATCTCAGAGGGTCTTGTCGCTGGAGCTATATTATCTGGCGCCTACTTCGGTGATAAAATGTCTCCACTGTCGGACACGACCAATCTTGCCCCAGCCATGGCAGGGACAGATTTGTTTACACACATCAAGTACATGGCGTTGACAACTATTCCGTCTATCTGCATCGCTTTACTGATCTTTCTCATCATCGGCTTCATGCAAGATACTTCTGGTGCTGTCACATCAACAGATGAAATATTAGGGGCGATCAGTGATCGATTTCATATCAGTGGGTTGCTTTTTATTGTTCCTATTGTAGTCATTTTTATGATTGTAAGGAAGGTTCCTGCTATACCAGCCCTACTTAGTGGGACATTGTTAGGGGCCATTTTTGCCATTATTTTTCAACCTCAACTTGTGGCTGAAATAGGAGGATCTGCTGACACAACAGGCATTTATATCGGAATCATGAAATCACTGTATGGTGATATAGCTATTTCCACTTCCAATGATATGGTCAATGAGTTACTTACATCCGGAGGTATGGCCGGCATGCTAGGTACGATCTGGCTCATTTTAAGTGCTATGGTTTTTGGTGGGGTGATGGAGCGAGCTGGATTCTTAAAAGTACTTGCCGCTTACATCATCAAATTTGTAAATAGTACCGGGTCGCTAGTAGCAAGCACCGTGGGCTCATGTCTATTTTTCAACGTGACGGCATCTGATCAATACTTGGCAATCGTAGTGCCGGGTAGGATGTACGCAGACATTTACAAAGAAAGAGGCCTCGCACCCGAAAACTTAAGTCGCTCACTAGAAGATAGTGGTACAGTTACATCGGTACTTATACCTTGGAATACATGTGGTGCTTATCACGCATCAGTCTTAGGGGTTTCTACACTGGCCTATGCCCCCTATTGTTTCTTCAATATCATCAGCCCTTTTATGACTATTTTCTATGCTTACGCCGGTATCAAAATTAAAAAGCTAATCAAGAAAGATGCTTAGTTTCCCTTACCCAGAATCCATCAGCAAAGAGGAGCTTAAAGAGCTTCCGCTAATGACCTTTACAGGTAGAATTCATATCATTGATAATATGAAGGACGCAAAATCTGCAGCCTATCACTTATCAAAGCATGAAGTACTGGGTTTTGACACAGAAAAAAAACCCACCTTTCAGAAAGGCGCCTATCATCCCACTGCGCTCGTTCAACTGGCGACGGACGAAGAAGCATACCTCTTTAGGATTACGCATAATACGATAGCACAACCACTCCTTGAGCTGCTAGAGAGTGAAGAAATCAAGAAGGTTGGTGTTGGGATTCGCGATGACATTCAAGAGCTACAGATGGTCCAGAACTTCCGGCCAGGGGCATTTATGGAGCTGATTGATATCACTAAATCATTAGGTATTATCAACGCTGGTGTTAGGAATCTTGCAGGAATATTTCTACAAAAACGAGTATCAAAAAATCAGCAAACCTCTAATTGGGAAAACCCTCAACTGACCAAAGCACAACAACTTTATGCGTCAGCTGACGCATGGATACCACAAGAGATCTACAAACTATTAGATCAGAAAGGTTATCTGTATCCTTAATTAGGAATATCTTATTTTAGCCTAAGTTGAGCATCTATACAACTTGCCTGCAAGCCTTCAAATAGGGTGGCTCTAATTCTACCACAAAGTAAACAACTCGATTCAAAACTTCGCTCAATAATTTCAATAGGGAACTGCTGTAGTAAACGCTCTATTTGAGGCGTCTCCTCATAGGTATAGAGTAGCTGAAAAGATGTAGTCTCATATATCTCCTTCTGTACTAACCCTTTTAGGGCTTCTTCAGAAGCAGTCTTGTACGCATGTATTAAGCCACCTACTCCGAGTTTGGTACCACCAAAGTATCTAACAACGATAACCAATACGTCCGTAAGACCAAAAGATTTTATCTGACCCAAAATTGGGTCACCAGCACTATGATTTGGTTCCCCATCGTCATTCGCTCTCACTACTTGCTGTGTCATACCTAACCTGAAGGCGTAGCAATGATGTCGGGCATCATGATGCTTCTTTCGCAGCTCATCTTGAGCGATTTTCACATCCCCTTCCGTGGATACCGGAAATGCATACGCAAAGAACTTACTCCCTTTCTCCTTATAAAAACCCTCACCGGCAGAGATAATGGTATGAAAAATCACTTCATCCATTTTCTAGCCTCCTCCTTCACATCAGACGTTTCTGCTCTGCTAATAGCTTCAGCCAAGTGATAATTAGCCTGAGCTTGATCCCCTTCAAAATGATAAGAGCGACCCAAACCTAAATGAGCAAGGCTTTTATAATAGTCTGCATATTCTGGCAAGTCTTCCCCCAACTTCAGCGACTCGCTATACAACTGTATAGCAGTAAGTCTATCTTCTTTGATTATTTCCGCTCTGATACCTGCAAACAATAAGCCGACCAACTGATAGTACTTCTTATCAGAAGTTCTTAATTGTGCAATCAAATCTGGATCTAGTTTTTCGTATTCTTTCGCACTATAATAAGCTTCAAGATATTTTGATTGCACATATAGATTATTAGGATATTCGGCGAGTAATCGCGTTATATATCCCTGTGCTTTTGCTGGGTTCTCTTCGTACCTCAGATATATGTATGACAGATATACAAAGGCCTCGACTTTTATAATGATTGCTTCATTCGTGGCGCGATTCAGTTGCGCGATGCCGAGCTCTTTATCACCTCCACGAAACAGCCAAACCAGAGATTTGTAGATAGGATGTCGTTCTGGATAGGCTTCTCGAAAATAATTATACAAACCAACCGCAAATAGGAATTCCGGATAGGTCTCTGATAATTCAAAACCCTCTTTAAGCAAACTGTAGGCCTTGCTTGCTTCATTAAAGGCTTTCATGTAAGCGCCTCTATCAGCATAATACTCTGCCAATAATCCTCTAGCCGACATTTCAAAAAAGATAGCATCGGGATTACCAGATGGTAATTCTTGCGCTCGTTCGACCGTCGTAAGTAGATATCCATTAAACTGATCAAAAACTGCACCCTGCAACACAGGAATATTAGTCCATAGGACTCTTACCGCTTCCATCATAGGAACAATTGGATGATTGGGTCTCAGGTCCTGGACCTGATCAATGTAATATTGAGCAGAATCGTTGTTCATCCCATAGATATGATTTGCCGCATTTTTGACAAGCTCAACCGTCTCAGAATCGTCAAACATGCTAACTTGTGCATGAGCAGATGAGATACCTAGCAAGCAGATAAATACAAATACGGTATGTCTAATCATAGATGTTTTGGGACTCAAAAGTAAGAAGAACATAACGACAATGGCCAACAATCTGTTGCATTCTTGACTAAAAACGAATAAACAGCTGAGACTAATATGCAGAAGGGTGTAACAGATAATCAAAAAATGCTACCCATCTACCTGGAGGCAGGCTTTGTGCCAGAAAGCCAAAAAAAGGATCTAAAACATTTCGGATCTGTAGCGTTAGGCATCCGAGTTATCCAACAAGAACGAACTTGGATAAGCGTGCCTTATAGCCCATGGGGGGGATTCTTTAGTACGTCGATTACTAATCACGATGATTTCAATGGGCTACTATTGCTGCTGAAAAGTGAAGGTCAAAAAAGTGGAGTTACCGAGTTAGTGATCAAGCAGCCCCCAATGATCTATGCGCATCAAATCAGCGCTGAGTATCTCATGCAAAAAGGGTTTAAAATAATTCAGCAGGAGCATAACCAATTTATAGATCTCACAAAGCCGATAAAGCTTCATGCCATGGAAAAGCGTAAGCTCGACGCCTTATCAGATGCTTACATAGTAGAGCCTTCAACAGCATGGGATAAGCTCCATAATTTTATTGCCTCCTGTAGATCACAGCAAGGCTTATCTATCAATGTCACACTGGACCGACTTAATAGTCTGATTAAGCTCTTTCCAACAAAATACGATGGATGGGTTATAAAAAAGGGTACGAAAATTATATCAGCATGTATTACCGTTCAGGTCACTCCTACGCATATCTATTACTACCTACCAGCAACAGACTACGCAGCACGCGCCCAGAGCCCTATGGTTTCACTGCTAGTTCACATGATAGATCATTACAGTGCAATTGGATTCCGATTCTTTGACCTTGGTCAAAGCAGCATCAATGGTATCAAGCAAGAAGGTCTCTTTGCTTTCAAAGAAAGGATGGGCGCAAAAGACACCCCTAAAAATACTCTTTCCTTAGACCTCACTTTATGACAGCCGAATAAATAGATTTCATCCGCTGGGTAAATATTGCAGGAGCGTAATGTTCAACCGCATAGGATCTTATTAGAACAGCATCCCAAGGACGCATCAAAGCGGTCTTGATAGCACCAGACAAGTCATGAATATCTTCGGTGGAACATAGAATACCTGTGTCATTAGTCAATATAGATGATGGGCCTCCACACCGTGTTGCTACGACAGGCTTACCACAGGCCATTGCTTCGACAACCACGTTTCCAAATGTTTCGTGTCTGCTTGATAGTACAAAGAGATCGCATCCCTGCATACTGCGAACAACAGCTTCTCTATCGAGCTCACCAAGCAGCGTAATACGATCTTCGAAGCCTAATGCTGCAATCAGCATTTCTAAGTCAGAACGACAACTCCCCTCCCCTACAATATCCAATTTCCAGGGCAGTTCTTCAGGTAAAAGAGCCATCGATTTAATGAGCAAATCAAAACCTTTTTGTTCTTCTAATCTACCAACTGCCAGGCATCTATATGCATTAACCAATGACTCACCGGGCTGAAAGAGCTCCAAATCCACAGGATTATTGACTACCTCTATTTTGTGCAGGCCTAGCTCCTCTGCTCGAGTTTTCAATGCGTCACTAGTAGCTATCAAACGGTGCGCTGACCCCAACACGCGAGCAAGATTTTCATCCAGTTGACCCACTCTACCCAAATATTCAGCAAATGGAAAGGGGCTCATCCGCAAGGTCACGATGTACGGAATATTATACTTTCTAGCTAATTGATAAGCTATCCACGCCCCTGGGTAAGAGGCTTGCACATGAATTAAATCGACTTGTCCGACCAGTTCGATATATCTCGCAAGATTCCGCTCATTGGCTTTCACAATCCCTTCCATATTGCCAGAAAGAAACTTCCTTGTCCAGATGAACGCATTTGAATGTAAATGACGAATGGACCCTGCTTGAAATTCTTGATCAGATCCTTTACCATTTACTCTCTTCCAGAGACTCCTGAACGGTTGCCGTACATATAGCAAGAAAGGCTCTTCCCCCTGCCCCCATATGGATACGCCAAACTGAAGTGCTGAATCCACCTTTGACATCAATTCAATCTGCTCTTGGACAAATGTTCCATAGATCGGGTTACTGTCAGAAGGATACCAAGAAGGGATGACAAAAATATTCACACTGTAAATGTAAAGGCTTGATATTATTTTGGTTTGCTTAAATTTCCAGTGAATGTCCTCTTCGCCACTTGTTTCTGTCGTTTGTCTCTGTTACAACCACGCCGATTTCGTAGAACAAGCCATCGAATCTGTCCAGCGACAGACCCATAAGAACATAGAATTAATCATCATCGATGATTCAAGCAGCGATAACAGCGTACAACGAATCGAAAAAGTACTATCTCAATTAAGTATCAATTTCCAAGTAATACTAAACAAGCAAAACATAGGAAACTGCAAGTCATTCAATCTCGGACTGAAACGATGCAAAGGTGAATATGTGATTGACTTGGCAGCAGATGATGTATTACAAGCAGATCGAATCGCGGAAGGCCTTCAGGTTTTCGAAGCATCTGATGAAAGCTACGGCATACATTATTGTGATGCTCAGGTCATCGATGCAGACGGCAAACTCAATGCAAATTTGAGTCACAAACCCATTTTCCCGATAATATTCAAAGGCAACATTTACCGCTCATTGATCACTCGATACTGGATCAACCCGGCCTCGATGATGATGAAAAAAGATTGCTTGATGCAGTTAGAAGGGTACGATGAAAATCTAAGTTACGAGGACTTCGATTTCTGGATCAGAAGTGCGCGCACATGGAAATATTGTTATAGCCCAAAGATGCTTGTGCAAAAAAGGGATGTTCAAGGTTCATTGGGTTCGCGACAGCAAAAGTTTAGAAATCTGGATCAATACAGCACATTGAAAGTTTGCCAAAAAATCTATGCACTCAATCAATCAAATGAAGAAGATCAAGCCTTGCGGAAACGTATCATCTATGAGATGCAGCAATGTGTAAAAACACTCAATGTAGAGCTAATCTACTCCTACTGGCTATTATATAGGAAAAGTGGGAAGAAAAACCGTCAGTCTACTTGAACCAGTCTACTCGAAAGGTCAGGCAAAATTTATCACCTTCGGTTATCGTCAGGAAACAACATACTTAAGTAACTGTCAAATCTACTTTCTGAGATTTCGCCAGTAGCGAAAGCCTCTTTGACCCGGCAACCTGGTTCGTTGATGTGTTGACAATTATGAAACTTACACTGACCTAAATATGCCCTCATCTCAGGGAAATAATGCGACAATTCCTCTGCTTGAACCTCAGCCAGTCCCAGTTCCTTGATGCCCGGCGTATCTATCAGGCTGTATCTATCTTCTTTGGTAAACATCTGACCAAAAGTTGTAGTGTGCACCCCTTTGTCTGCAAAACTTGAAATCCCTTTTACGGCCTGATCTGCTTCAGGGAAAAGTTTGTTGATTAAAGTAGACTTACCTGTACCACTATGACCGCATAATAGTGTCCGTTTGTCTTCCAACAATCTTTCCAACGGATGCACTGGTTCCTTTTCAAAAGACGTAATGATGGTTTCATAACCGATCGACTGGTACATTTCAGATATCTCACCAAGCTGAGCAAGCTCATCACTATTGTAGATATCAGATTTATTGAAGATGATAACGCCCGGGATGCGAAACGTCTCTAAGGTGATCAAAAATCTATCAATAAAACCAACTGAAGTCCTTGGCTGACGAAGTGAGGCGATCACAATTGCCTGATCAATATTCGCTGCTAGCAAATGTCCATGCCCCTTCTTTCTGGGCGAAGTCCTGATAACATAATTTTTCCTATCACAAATGCTAGAAATAATAAAGTCTTCCTCTACATGGTCAATTACGACTAGATCACCAATCGTGACGGGATTAGTTATTTTTTTATCGATAAGCTTCAGTTTACCCTTCAACCTTGCACTGAGCAGTTCACCTTCTTCTGTCAATACTTGACACCAAGTTCCAGTTGATTTTACGACAGTTCCTTTCATGATATGATCGTCAACACGTACTCACTAATGATCTTGCTTGCTCCACTATTTTTCGACACATAATCTTTGGCGTTTTTGCATACAGTCTGATAAGCATCTGGATCTTTCTCCAACCGATCTATCTCCA
>JBLHTU010000025.1:0-30763 GCA_047627515.1 Cyclobacteriaceae bacterium
TTGCCCAGGGGCTGGGCATCATTTTGATGACGTTCTATCTGTTTTAAGAGGAGAAAAACCACCTGCATTTTCGCAAATTCGAGTAAGAGCAAGTCAGCTACTAAGCCTAATTGAGTTGTTTTGGGAAGTCATGAGATTAAGACTGTGGTTTTCACACAAGATTGGCCCTTTGGAACGTTATGTTTATTCTAAAAAATCACAACTAAAATGATTTGGTTATTCACTTCGCTTTTCCAGTGGACATTACTGTTCATTCAACCCGAGTATCCGTATGAATTATCTTTAAATTTTGAGAAAATTGACAATCAGGTCAATATATTAGTAGATGACACATTGGTGTACACAAGTGGTGTCATCGATGATAATCCTGAACTAGAATTATCAGTAGACCTCAAACAATATATTAGTGCAAATTCAAAAGCATTTACCATCCAGCTAATCAACGGAGATCCAGAAAACCCATATATGGAAGATCTACATTGGGAAATACGCTTTGAAGTGATGAAAGACAATCAGCCAGTTGATTTCGTCTGGGAATTTGCAGATGATGCAGAAACAGGAGAAGTACTTAGCCTCACTTATCAACTAAACCAACTCTAAATGCATAGATCAAAGGGATTCCTCTTTTGGATATGTTTATTGACCGCATCGACGGGGGCATACGCTCAAGTATCTCAGCCGAATCATTATCAAAAAGAGATCAACCATTTTAGTCATCTTGAGGATATCGAAAATGACTACCTATCGAGACATATATTTATTGAGACTGACTCGACGACTGATTTTGAATTCACCCTCCTTTCTCCACAATTATCCCTCTTACATAATTCGACACATGCACAAGGGTATAATGATGGCGCCTTATGGAGTGGCAAAGGCATAACGTTGGACGCCAGTATAGGAGCGCAAGCGAGGTGGAAAAGGGTTAGTCTTACAGTCTATCCAAGAATGTATTTTTCTGGCAATGCGAGGTTTGACCTAGCGCAACAAAGCAGCACAACAAAAAGCATTTACAACTATCAATTCAATGTCATTGGAGATATTGACTATGTGCAGCGATATGGAGATGCTTCATTTTTCCATGCAGACTTTGGTCAAAGTGAAGTCCGTTACCGTGATGACTATGTCACAGCTGCAGTGTCGACAGAGAATTTCACGCTTGGACCCACTTCGATTCATTCCATCCTAATGAGCAGACAAGCAGCTGGATTCCCCCATCTCGAAATTGGAACTTCACGTTTCTTAGCCATGAAAATTAAAAATATCCCGCTTGGAAAGGTGAAATTCCAGCAAGTATACGGTGTGCTGGAAGAATCTTCATATTTCGATAGAAACCCAAAAAATGACGACCGTCTTATTTCTACGACTACGCTAGAATATCGGCCACCACAGCCCGAAGGATTGAAAATTGGTATCAATCGAGTTTTTTATCAGGACCTAAACAATTTTGAATCAGCTGACTTAGCTCGTAACTTATGGTATTTCGGGAAAACGGACGACGTAGTCGATGCGTTAGGAGATACAGTTAATGATTTACTTGATCAGATGGCCAGTATTTATTTCGAATATCTCATCAAATCATCTGGCGTTAGGATTTACGGTGAGTTCGTGAAAAATGATTTTAATGGCTCCAGGCGTGACTTTATTATTGGTACGGATCACGCAAGGGCCTATTCTTTTGGATTCGATAAGCTATTCGATGTGTTGGATGGAAAACTGATGTTTACCTATGAACATACAAACGTCTCTCGTACGGGTTCGGCCAGTTACAGACCCGAACCTTCCTTCTATCAGCACTATCAAACCATCGGGGGCTATACCCATCAGGGACAAATGTTGGGGACAGGTACTGGGCCCGGATCTCATGTACATACCATACAGCTTAAATACTATGACCAGCTAAGAATGATCGAACTTGGTGGACATAGAATCCAATTTGACGAAGACTATTTTGATGAAGTGCTTGCAGTTTACCTACCTCCTGATTTTGAGAATAAAGATCGTAAGTCTGCTGAATATGCGCTTCCTATCAGATATTCAAGGCTTTTTGAGCGATGGAGCTACAGCCTGCAGGTCATGCCGAGTTTGAGGTATAATGTCAATTATGAACTGAAAAACGACCAGTTCAACCTCTATACTTCGTTGACTCTCAATTATTTTATTGATAACTAGAAGTACAATCCGTTGATAAAGCAGCTCAAATTTGCTTCCACTTCTGCCATCGCTACTGTCGTAGATTATACGTTGTTTTTTGGCTTCAGCTATCTGGGGTTGACTATCCAGCTGGCGCATTTTTTAGCTTACGCGATTGCTTCCACCATCAACTTCATCTTGCAGAAGAAATTTATTTTTGATCTGAATCGTAAAGTGCAGCACGCATTTATCATCTCAGTCAGTTTCTCTATCATCTCACTTGTACTAAGTACTGGGATTATTTACCTACTTAATGAAATCGATCTTATTAATGAATATCGGATCATTCCAAAGCTAATTACAACGGGAATAATATTCTTTTTCAATTTCTACACAAAGAGGTTTGCCTTTGAGGGGGTCGCTTCAAAAAAACCGGCCGATCTATGATCGGTATAGATGTAATTGACCTGGAAGATGAACTGATGGCAGAAAGAGATCAGCGCGCGTCTCTGCTAATCAAACATCCAAATGACTCCAAACTAGATCATCCATTGGCCTTCTGGTTACTATGGACAGCAAAAGAGGCCCTTTTCAAGTGCCAACGAACAGACACGCGATATCGCCCTACTGATATCCCAATCATTTTAAACACCACAGGACTGATTGAAAATGGATTTCGTAGTGAACGTGAAGTTGGGTATTGGGAGGTTTTTGGCGATCATATCATCGCCGTTGCTCATCCTGCTAACCTGCAATTACATGTAGCATGTATAAAAGACTCCACATGCCCTGAATGGTCAAAAAAAGTCCGTGATCATCTAGGGGATCTACTTGCCAAGCAAAGTCTGAGCGTTGGCGCTAGTAAGCAAGGTCTCCCAATCGTAAAAGAATCTAAAGCGCCTATTACCCTTTCCCATCATAGACGATTTGCTGCTTTTGCCTACCCGATTGAAACATTGAACTGATACTTTAAGTTACTTTTACCGAATGGATAAAAGAAATTTCATTGCCGGCTCTATCATAGTGGTTTCTGTGATGATGTCGTCATTTGCGTTTTATTTTTGGCAAATCCTGTTTAATCCTAATGTACTTATGGAGCAGCCGGATCAGACCATTGCGATTCCAAAAGAGGCAACGTTCAAGGAGGTGCAAAACATGCTTTATGACAATCGAATCGTAAATGATTTGGTCTCTTTTAGCTTTCTCGCAAAACTCAAAAATTATGACTCGAATATCAAGCCAGGAGTATATGCGCTAAAAAGCAATATGACTAATATAGAGGCCATAAACTTGTTAAGGTCTGGCGCACAAACGCCCATTAAAATCACCTTTACCAATGTCCGGAAACTAGACGAGCTGCCAGAGCGTATTGCTCAATTTATGGAATTTGAAACTGAGGAGCTCAAAGCACTCATGCTCAACGACACGACAGCTGCATATTATGGGTTCAGTCCTGAGACCTTTTTAAGTATGTTTATCCCTAACACGTACGAAGTGTACTGGACTGACACGCCAAAAAAGATGTTGGATCGACTGAAAAACGAATATGATAAATTCTGGACGAGCGAACGAATAGAGCTGGCCCGCAGTATCGGAATGACAGCCAATGAAGTCAGTACCCTTGCCTCAATTGTGCAAGCGGAAGATACACAAATGAAGGAATCCGGAAGAATTGCTGGTGTCTATGTCAATAGACTCCGAAGAGGCATTCCATTGCAGGCAGACCCGACGGTAGTCTATGCAGTAGGTGACTTCTCTATCCGAAGAGTACTGACTACACACACTAAGACTAAATCACCTTACAACACATATGCTAATAAAGGGCTTCCACCAGGACCTATAAATATGCCCTCGATTGCAGCCTTGCAGTCCGTCTTGAATTTCGAAAATCACAACTACCTTTATTTTTGTGCCAAAGCTGATTTCTCTGGCTATCACACATTTGCTACGAACCTTCAGGCTCACAATAAAAACGCCCGCGATTTCCAGCGAGCAATGGATAGCCAACGAATCTTTAAATAATGTTTCAAACAGAAGTAAAGATCAGAGTACGATACGGAGAGACCGATCAGATGGGGTATGTCTATTACGGCAACTATGCAAGTTATTATGAAGTTGCCAGGGTAGAGTCTTTTCGAGAGCTTGGACTGTCATACAAAAAGCTGGAGGATAGCGGCGTCATGATGCCCGTACTCGAGTTGAAAACACGATACCTTCAACCAGCTAAATATGACGATCTGCTTACTGTCAAGGTGTCAATCCCAGATATGCCAAGACTCAAAATCACGTATATATATGAAATATACAATGAGTCGGAAGTTCTCTTAAATACGGGTGAAACGGTACTAGTATTTATCAATATGACAACTAATCGGCCAGTCAGAATTCCAGCTGAGATGTCTGAATTGTTAGTAAAATTCTTTCCAGTCTCCTAACGAATTATCATTGTCTGATTAACCACATGACCATTTACCGTGTAACGGAAAATATAGTTGCCTGGCTTTAATAATTGAGTAACGGATAAGTCTTTGTCCTGTACTGTCGACAACATTATGCGATTACCTGACAAGTCGAATACCTCCAGCTGAAACGATTCGTAGATGTCAGTCCTCAATTCACTGGGTAGTCCCGGATTGGGAAATACCTTGAAATCAACGTCAACCGGTTGAAAAATAACAGCTTTAGCTGGAAACCACTCAGCGTACCCATCAAAATCAATCGATCGAAGTTGGTAGATATTTTTACCTAACAGAGGAGATCTGTCAATAAAGTGATATACATCGCCGTAAGAGTTACCTGTACTAGGAACTTCCGCGATCTTGTTTGTTTGTTCACCTGACAATTTATAGATCTCGTAATGACTAAAATTATCTTCAGAGATAGATTCCCAGGTAATATTGAGTGAATTTGATTCACGAGTGATCTCAAAGGAGTACAATGTAATCGGCAAAACCGCATTCCCTTCCGGTGTCAACTCATCAGAAGCCGGATCACAAAGAGTGCCGCAGCAATTGTCCGTACATACGACATCGCCTGTCGCATTAGCTGTATTCACTGTCGTAACATCGTCCAACCCATCAGTCACAAAGATTGTTCCGCCCCCATCAACAGTTAAGGTGCCTGTAGAGGTTAGAGAATCCGCTTTAAAAACTGCGCCATCTGTAATTGTGATGTCTTGGGAACCCAAATCTGCCGTCCCTCCTACGCTAAACCCTCCAGCGACAACCACGGCGGCATTAGCTCCGGATATTGTTAAGTCTCCTAATATAATAACCGTTCCACCTGCTCCGAACGCAGCATTATCGCTTATGGTCAAAGAACCATAAACATATAACGTACCTGCAGTAATAGTTAAATCCCCGTTACCATTCATTGTCAGATCACCCCATACAATTAATGAATCAGTGGTATTCATAGTAAATGCAGAGTTCCCAGCAACTACAAAATTACCTACAGTCGTTCTCGCACCTGTTTGAGCATTTCCTTCACCAATTACAAACTTTCCGCTGTTGGTGAGCAGAATGCCCGGACTCTTATTGGATGGAATATCAACACTCCCTGCGACTAAACAGGTTTCTGCAGCGGAGTCATCCCCAAAAGCAAGATCAGTGTTCGTGTCATATGTTCCAGGACCAGCAGGGCATTGTGCAAAAGCAAAATTTGCCAACACCATTAAAAACGACACTAGCAGTATATTTATCAATCTACTCACAAGCGAAGGTATGGGAATATCTTGCCAAAGAATTAATATTCGACGAACAGTAGCTATGCGCAGTTTAATGGTATTGCCAACTACTTTACTTTCTCTTCTAGCTGATAAAGCTCATCCCTCAATCTTGCCGCTTCCATGAAGTCGAGATCTTTAGCTGCTTTCTCCATTTTCTTACGTGTTTGACCCATCAAAATCTTTAATTGATCTTTGCTTAAGTACTCAACAACTGGATCTGCAGCTACCGCTTGATTTTCTTCTATGTAATATTTTTTAGCGCCCTTTTTCTTATCTGCAACTCCTGTTTGGTTCAAGATGGCTTCTTTATCTTTTTTAACACTGGTTGGAGTGATTCCATGCTCCTCGTTATATGCTTGCTGAATGGCTCTTCTTCTATTAGTTTCGTCAATAGCCATCTGCATAGAACCTGTAGTCTTATCAGCATACATGATAACCAGACCTTTTTCATTTCGTGCCGCTCGACCAATGGTTTGAACCAACGATCGCTCATTTCTAAGAAATCCCTCCTTGTCAGCATCCAATATAGCCACTAGCGAAACCTCTGGCAGATCGAGACCTTCTCTAAGGAGATTAACGCCTACAAGGACATCAAAAACCCCTAGCCTTAACTCTCTTAGAATTTCTACTCTATCCAAGGTATCTACCTCACTGTGGATGTATTTTGTCTTAATTCCAGCTGTAACCAGATATTTTGTCAATTCCTCTGCCATCCGCTTCGTCAGCGTGGTAACTAAAATTCGAGCATCGTCATTGATTCGCAGATGAATCTCCTCGATGAGATTATCAATTTGATGCATACTAGGCCTCACTTCGATCACTGGATCCAACAACCCGGTCGGTCTAATTAATTGTTCGACTACAACACCCTCTGACTTCCTCAACTCGTAATCACCTGGCGTCGCGCTTACATATACGACTTGACTGATAAGTTCCTCAAACTCATTAAACGTAAGCGGTCTATTATCCAATGCTGCTGGTAACCGAAAACCATAATCCACAAGATTGACTTTTCTACTTCGATCTCCCCCCCACATACCTCTAACTTGCGGAAGCGTCACATGACTCTCATCGATCATCATTAAAAAATCGTCTGGAAAATAGTCTAGTAAGCAGAAGGGTCTGGTGCCTGGCTCTCGCCTATCAAAATACCTTGAGTAGTTTTCTACACCCGAGCAGTATCCAATCTCGCGCATCATTTCTATGTCGAACTCTGTTCGTTCTTTCAGTCGTTTAGCTTCGAGGAATCTACGTTCATCTTCGAAAAACTGAACTTGCTCAACCATATCATCTTGGATTTCCCTGATGGCCTGATGTAACACATCTTTACCCGTGACAAACAGGTTGGCCGGAAAAATAGTGATGATTCTCTCGTCAGATATTTTAGTACCTGACTCTGGGTCGACTCGTTGGATCGACTCTATCTCATCTCCCCAAAAAATAAACCGGTATGCGAAATCGGCATAAGCGACAAAAACATCAACCGTATCACCTTTCACACGAAAGGTACCTCGTTTGAATTCCGCCTCAGTTCGACTGTACATGATATCTACTAACTGAAACAAAAACTGATTTCGCGGGACGATATCACCTTGCTGCACTTTGATAACACTCTTTCCAAATTCTTCCGGATTACCAATACCGTAAATGCAGGAAACCGAAGCAACGACTATGATATCTCTTCTACCAGAAAGCAGAGCGGAAGTAGCACTCAGCCGTAGTTTTTCTATCTCTTCGTTGATCGACAGGTCCTTCTCGATATACACGTTACTAGTAGGCATAAATGCCTCAGGCTGATAGTAATCGTAATAGGAGATAAAATACTCAACAGAGTTCTCCGGGAAGAAATTTTTAAACTCACTATAGAGCTGAGCAGCTAATGTCTTGTTATGACTTAAGACCAGTGTTGGCCGATTTGTTTGAGAAATTACATTTGCCATGGTAAATGTCTTACCTGACCCTGTCACACCTAATAGTGTCTGATTGGGCTCATTATTATTAAGCCCTTCGATTAATTGCTTAATGGCCCTCGGCTGATCCCCAGTGGGAACATACTCCGCAGTTAATTTAAAATCCATAAATTAATCGTTCCAGATCTCCCAGGACTTTTCCGCCTGCAAATGGAGCATTTCCATTCCGTTTTTGACAGTAGCACCGACGGCTTTACCTTCTTTCATAAAGACGGTTTCTTCAGGATTGTACACGAGATCATACAAAAGGTGGTCTTTACTCAGCTGATCAAATGGTATTGGCGGGGCATCATCCAGCTTTGGAAACATCCCGAGTGGAGTGGTATTAATTATAAGCTGATGATCTTTAATAATAGCGGCATCCCTTTCAAGTGCGGTATACAGCAGGTCTCCTTGACCCAAACGACGACTAACTACAGAAAAATCGATACCCAATTCTAGCATAGCTGCTTGGACAGCCTTACTTGATCCTCCTGAACCCAAAATCAACGCTCGATCAGGTGCTGAGCGACCAGGTGATTTCATCCAATTGATAAATGATTGTTTGAAGCCATGGAAATCTGAATTGTAACCTACCAAGTTGTTACCTTCTTTCTTCACAACATTCACCGCTTCTACTTTGTGGACAGATGAGTCCAACCGATCTAGAAATCGAACAATGTTGATCTTATGTGGTACTGTGACATTGACTCCGGCAAGATCTTCATATCGATCCCATAGTGTCGGAAAGTCCTTCAACAGCTCTAATTCCAGCAAATCATATCGGTAAGTATTCGATATTCCCATCTGCTCAAACTTCTTCTCAAAATAAGCTTTGGAAAAAGAATGTCCTAAGGGGAAACCGATTAAGCCGTAACGTTTGGTCATTTGGAATTGCTGCCAGATACTTTCACTAAAATAAACTGAATTAAGCAAATGAATGCCTATCTACTGGTTTAATCTGCTGGCTTCTCTGCTGCTGATTTTTCAAGCCACCAAACAAGAAGAAAACCAACGATTAATAATGCCATTTCAATTAAAAATGACTGCCCTAGGGAAGGCCAGATCCACTCATACCCTACTGCTTTTACCTTATCTACTGCAATCTGCTCGTACTCAGTAATCTTCCAAGGCCAGATGATCAATAAAGAGCCTACCACAAAACCAGTTAGCAAAGCGATGGTCACATCTTTGAAATGCGCAAATAGGTAACTTAATAACCTTGAAAACATGGCAAGTCCAACAAGACAACCTAATGCTAACGGGAGCAGTACACTGATGGTGACAGAAGAAATAGCCTGTAAAACCAATAAGTAATTGCCCATCAGCAATAGAACATAGCTACCTGACAGGCCAGGAAGTATCATGCTACATACAGCAACCACTCCACATAGAAATACATAGTAGAAAGCATCATTTGAGGGAGCAGGGGGTAGAAAAGCAATAGTACCAGCAATTAGTATCCCAACAGTAAGACTAGCGATAGTGACTAAGTTCCAGTGTCCTACTTGCTTTCCTACACCAATGATTGACGCTACAATTAACCCAAAGAAAAACGCAAATGTAAAAGACTCATAGCTAGTCAATGCAATTTCTAGCAGCTTGGCTAAACTCAGAATACTTACCGCAACACCTCCTAGTATTGTAAATAGGAAGCCCGCATCAATCTTGACCAGCAGATCTTTGATTTTGAATCTAAAGAGAAGCTGAATGGCTTTTAGGTCGACACTTTTTAAGGCGTCAATAAAACGGACATAAATACCCGTTACAAACGCAATAGTTCCTCCAGAAACACCTGGGATCACGTTCGCAGCACCCATTGCAACCCCCTTACCAAACCAGTTTAAATACTGCCTCATGCGTGGTAAAGCAGCCGACTATAGTGCGTCAAGAAAATGATCAAAAGTATCCCCACGTAAACCAAGACGAATTGTCTCTAGTGGAATCACGTCATTAGGAGCAATATTTCCAAGATTTACATTTGTTCCACAGAGCTTGATAAACCAAACTTGCTGTGATTTTTGAGGAGCCTCCCAAAGTATTTTTTCTGTGGGTATTTTAGTTAAAATCTCTTCTACTAGACCTTGACGTACTTCACCTGAGTCTCTGAATAGACCAACATTACCAGATTCACGAGCTTCTCCGATGACTTTCCAAGCTCCTGCATCCAATTCAGTCTGCATCTGCTCAATCCACTTGTAAGGAGGTATAATTTTGGCAGCATCTTTAGAACCCACTTCGCTCAATACCGTCACTTGTTTAGCCAATTCTTGGATGTACTCACATTTACGGTCGTGATTTAACTCAATAGAGCCATCACTCACTTCCGCATGCTCCAAATTGAACTTATCTAGTAAGCGTCTGTAATCGTCGAATTGATCTCTTATAATAAAAGCCTCAAATAAAGTACCTCCCAAATAGACGGGAATACCTGCTTCTTTATAAATATCAAGCTTCTTTTGAAGATTGGGAGTAACGTAGGATGTAGCCCACCCGAGCTTGACGATATCTGTGTATCCTGCGGAAGTTTCCAGCATATCTTCAACTTCTCGAAGACTTAGTCCTTTGTCCATGACCATAGTATACCCAGTAGTTCTAGGCTTGGCTGTCCGTTCTGGAATTTTGCTTAATGAATAATTCATAGGTTAATGCCTGCTTTTGTGGCAGCAAAAATGAAAAAAATAACTTAATTACTACTATTAATTGTTCTTTCTGTATCGATCGATGATCTTAAAAAGGGCTTTTTGGGTGTTTAGATTTGGGAAAAAATCATACAACGCCGAATGCCCTTCGAAGTCTAGTATCAAAGCAAGTTCCAACGTCTTAAATGCTTCTTGGTAACTCCCTTGCGAAATTAGATAAACAACCTTACGATACATAAGGTCTGATTCTTCCGGAAGATGAACAAGGCCTCCCTCTATCAGTGCTATTGCTTGATCAAAATCACCCTGCTCGTAATAGATCAAGGACCAATCCATCCAATTTTCTGATTGATTAGGTTCCAAATCACTCAAAGCAACATAGGCCTCAATCGCAGACACTATATTCCCAGATTTAAATTCGGACTCAGCCAAAGACTTCAAATAGGTAGGGTTATTTGGCTCCAATTTATGTGCTTTAGCCAAAAAGTGAATCGCTTCAAACCATCGGTCCTGCAGTGCCAACGCAACGCCTACACCGTACCAAGCTTCATGATAAAGCTGATCAATTTTCCCTGCCTTTTGATAGTACTTAATCGCAAGGTCATATTGAAGAAGCTTCTCATACGCAGCGCCAATATGGCAAAATGTCTCAGCACTGGCTCCTTCTATCTCGTAGGTTCTTTGATACTGTTGCAAGGCATCTGAAAAAATTTCTAGATTCATGTACGCATTGCCTAGATTGAAATGAGCACTACTAAAATCTTCATCAATGGCTATGGCATACTCGTATGCATCTACTGCCTTCTTGAAATTACCAAGCTTGTTATACACGATACCTAGATTGTACCAAGCATATTCTGAATAAGGATCGTGATCAATGAATTGTTCGTAATAACTAATACTATGCTTTAGTTCCCCGTTGATATCCAAGCAATAGGCCAGTTCATACAGAACATTTTCATTATTGATATTAAATTCTAAAGCCTTCTTGTACGCTGAGATGGCTTGGGGAAATTCACTTAACCCCTGATGTGATAGCCCAATGTTGTAAAGGATCTCATCTTTATCCTCCACGAAATCTAAGGTCAATTCAAAACATGAGATTGCTTTTCGATATTGAGATTGCAAAGCAAACAAAGTTCCTTTCTGAATCAACAAATCTGGGTCATTTGGAGAAAAACTTAAGGCCTTATCTAACAGTTCAATCGCCTCTGGAATATTATTCATTTTCACCATCACATCTGCGTGCTCTGCAATCAGCTCAGTGGAAAATGGATATTGCTCACAGCCTATCTGACAAGCCTTCAGCGCTTTCGGGAATTTCTCATGTCCATGATAGTAATTGATGATTTCGATAAAATCATCCTCATCAAAAAAATGCGATTCCTTGTTCTTAATAAAAGCCTCGAACCTTCTTACCAACTCCTTTGCTTCCTTATGCTTGTGCTCTTCCTGCATAAAAGTGTGTCGTGATGTTTGTTGAATTTAGATTTTTTTGTTGGTCTGCACAGAGCTCTGAGCGAAAAGTTTTCCACACTCACAAGTTGTGATTATGATCAACTAACACGCAAGCCTGTCTGAAAAGTTTACTTTTAGAGCGCTTTTTAAGCGATTCCAACTGTTGATAACTATGAATATCACTCCCTAAAAAATCTATAAATTTATTTATTATCAGCTTTTTGGCGAAAGTCTTAATGGCCGGACCATAATAGCCCAACAATGAAGGTATGTTTAGCTGCATATAGAGCCCTTGCTCTCGCCACGATTGAACCTGTTTGATGTTTTCATGTAAGTACAGATATCTCTCGGGATGGGCTAATATCGGCTGATAACCACGAGTAAATAGCTCAAACAACACCTCTGGCATACTCCTAGAGGCATTAACAAAGGCAGTTTCAATCAACAAGTATTTCTTTTGGCCAAAACAAAGTAAGTCCTTATCTGACCTAATTTTTTCTAAGAAATTACCGTCGACAAAATACTCCGCACCAAGTTCAATATTGATGTCGATACTTTCCTCTATAAGGGTTTTTTTAAGCTTATCGAACTTCTTTACTAAATCGCTTTCGGAATTTGGGTAGACTCCGTCATAGACATGTGGAGTAGCCACAAGCCGTTTGTACCCGAGGTCTGCTAAACCACGGATGAGGGAAATGCTTTCCTCGGTTGTCTTACAGCCATCATCTACCCCTGGAATCAAATGTGCATGCATATCAGCGCCAAGCGAAGGGGATTGTGCAGCGAATAAATTAGTAATCCACATCAGAACATCCCGAAAAAGCCTTTTTTACCGCCTTTATCTTCCTCGTAGTAACCGTAGCCATAGCCATAGCCATAGCCATTGGTGGCAGACTTAGCAGCGTTCAAAAGAATTACTAAATGTGGGAATCGGTTGATTCTCTGAAGATCATTGATCGTTTTAATATACTTCCGTTTAGAGTAGTCTGCTTTGACAACATAAAGCTGCAAATCTGACTTTTTCATCGCCAAGACACCATCTGTTACCATGCCGATGGGCGGCGTATCTAAAATCACTAAGTCAAATTCTTTTTTGAGCTGCTCCAGCATGTTATCAAATTCACTTCCCATCATGAGCTCTGACGGGTTTGGCGGTGTCGGCCCTGCAGTGATGTAGGATAGTTTTTCGACACCTGAGTCTTTTACGCAGTCTATCAACTTATCCCGCTTACTTAAAATAGTACTGACACCTTTTGGACTAGCCTCATGGCCAAACGCGAGATGCACCTTCGGCTTGCGCATATCCAGATCAACGATACATACACGCTTGTTGGAGGAGGCAATTATTGCTCCTAAGTTCACCGCAATAAAGGTTTTCCCTTCTCCACTCACTGTAGAGGTTATGGTCAATAGATTCGTTTTATCCATTGGGTTGACAAACTCCATGTTTGTTCGAATCGTCCGCAGTGATTCACTAATGGCAGACTTACTGTGTTGGTCAATTACTAATTTTGTCAGATTCAATTTTTCCTTTGAGTACTGCGGAATTGTCCCTAGTATTGGAACGGTAGTTAAATTTTCAAGTTCTTTGACTGATGTGATTTCAGTATGAATCAAATATCTAAGTACAATAAATAGGATAGATAAAAAGATCGATAAAACAACTGATCCGCCATAAACCAATAGCTTTTGAGGCTTGATCGGTGAAAGAGGTAGCGACGCACTGGCCAAAATTATAAAATCAGATACCGTGCCTGCACGTGTCAACTCTAGGTCCATTTTGGATCGACGTAACTCTCCCAATCGACCTTCGAGCTCTTGATACAAACGTCGGTTTTTACTATACTCGGTACCCATAGACGGCAACTGAACAAAACTACCCTCGATAACAGACATTCTTCTTCGATTGTCACCAAGCTGCTCCTCTAATACAGTTCTATACTGATCAACCACTTCTTTTACTTGCCCTCTTGCGATCTCAAGCTGTTCATCGATTTCACGGATTGCGCGCGTATTTTCGTTGTAGACTACAGACTTTAATTGACGTTTTTCGGAGATGCTCAGGTAATCTGTTACGGCATCTTGCATAAACTGCGGTAAGGTCTCAATGATGAAGGGATTGATAAGTAAGGGAACCTCTTGACCTATCTTTTCTTGGATCAACAAAACATTACCCAATTGATTTTTAAAACGAAACTGTTGAGAGTCTAACGCAGCTAATAAATTAATCGTACGACTCAGATCAGACTGTAGATTGACTGTTTTATTTTCAATGGTAAAATTTTCGAAATAGTCCTCGTAATTTTTAATATTGTCATCGGTCGATGCGATCAAGGAGTCCAGGAAAACCAGCTTCTGCTCAGTTACTTGGTTTTTAGATGCCTTAGAGTATTGCAGGTACATTCTGGTCAACAAACTGATGAACTCCCGGGCTTTGTATTTGTTAAAATCCGTAAGAGATATCCTAATGGTCTTTGCATTGAGGTTTTCAGGTAGAACATTAAGGCTATTTTCAAAATAGCGGATCAGCTGCTCCTCACTATTAATTCGAAAAAAGTATCTCCCCAGTATCTCCAAAGAAAAATCCTCTGTTTTGTCAATCTTGAGGTTAAGATCTGCCGTACTAATATCTGTCCCAAAGGAAAACCGCTCCTTAAACTTCCCATTTGACCCTTCATAGCTCAGTTCAAACTCTCGGTCATTTAACAATTGCACATCTATCGCCCGGTCGAAAAATGCAGAATTCTTAACCCTAAAAGACACTTCGAAAGGCGAATTACGGAACCTCTCATCCACTAAGTAAGTACCATAAGCGTAATAAGCTACAGGGTAGTCTAGCTCTTCAATCAATTTGGAAAAAAATAACTTAGATCGCAGCAATTCAATCTCACCTGAGATATCATTGAAACTAGAATTTATCCCGCTATTCTCGACCAATCCAAGATTGCTCGCTTCGGATTTAAAGTCCAGTTTAATGACTGCAGTTGACTCATATAAAGGTTTTGTGTAGCGTACGGTCAGATAACCAGTTGAACTTCCTAATATGAGAATCAATAGTATGATCCACCAGCTTTTTTTAGCGATCAAACCTAATTTTGAAAAGTCAATACCCTCTTGCGTCTGAAGTCTACCAAACTCTCTGTTCTGCGCTATAAGCTCCTCGCTACTCAATCTGTCACCTATTTAACATTGTTTGCAGTATTAACTATAAGAAAAACTAGTGTCGCTACACTAGAGGTGATACCCAGAACAGGAGCCACATCACGTAAGCCTTGTAACCAAGTCCGTCGCCATGGCTCTATGTAGATCACATCACCCGGCAATACAGATATCATGGACTGCCGCATGCCCTGAACAGTGGAAAGGTCCACCAAAAAAACTTCCGGATTCGTAAGGTCTCCTCTGATAATTCTAATGTTTTGTGACTTCGAACCAAATTGGATACCTCCAGCTAAGGCTATCACTTCCAGCAATGATGTGCTTTCATTGGTAAGAGGAACGACGGTATTAATTGCTCCTAGCACTGTTACTCTTTTGTTAAGATATCTAACCTTCATAAAAGAGTCCTTGAAAAACACATTGTAAGACTCCTCAATTATTGATTCGGCCTCATCTACAGTTAGACCACTCACTCGAAGTAGTGGAATCATAGGCAGCTTTAAAGAGCCATCTGATTGAATTAAATATTGAAAGGTCTGTCTGTTTTGATTCTGTTGACTAGCATTTGCTCCTCCCAGTGGTTGAAAATTTGGGTCGATTAGCTGCTCACCTCGATTGTAAAATAAAAATGCCTCAATCCAATCATTTGGTTGCAGTACATAATTACGCTCAATGTCATCTACTGACTCTGATAAGTCCGTACTTCCTTCCTCTGACTGAAACAGAATATCTTGTTTGTAAACTTTACAAGACAGCAGAGAAAACAAAATGAGAAAAAAACACGCGTTTTTAAAAAATGATATCACTTATTCATAAGTTTTAATCAGTACAAAAATAGCTGAAAAAGCACTACTTAAGCACAAGGTCCTGTATTTTGTCTAGATAGCTCTTAACCACCAACTTCTCATCAAACTTTTTTTCCACCAGAAGTCTACTATTTTGTCCCAATGTGTTTTTTGCTTCCGTTGATAAATCCAAAAAGCGTATCATGACGCTTGCCAAATCCTTCGCATCCGCTGCTTTACAGAGGTACCCATTGTACTCATCAAGCACCACCTCCCTACAACCAGGTACGTCACTAGCAATCAATACCCGCCCCATGGCAGCGCCCTCCAGTAAAGCTCTTGGCGTCCCTTCTCGATAAGAAGGTAGCACTAAGGCTTCGCAATCAGCAATAAAGGTCTTCACATCATCAGAATGTCCAAAATATTGTATAAGATCATCCTGTTGCCACGCATCCAAAGCTTTCAGTGCGACCGATCGGCTGTGCGAAACATCATGTTCACCAACAAGTGCAAATTTTGTATCCACCCTAATAGCTTTTACTAATCTGGCAGCTTCCGCAAATTCATAGACACCTTTTTCGATGATCAACCGAGAAAGCATCACGAACTGAAATTTAGAAGGGCTCTGTACTGGAAGCAAAATAAATTCAGAAAGATCAATACCGGAACCTGGCACCAAACTTGTCTGGCTGTCCTTCAATTTTACTTTCGCTTTGAAATCGCTCTGATCGTCAGTGTTTTGGAAAAAAACATGAGATGACAGCGGTAAAAACAACTTAGATAACATACGAGCAATATTTGCTGACAAGGTGTTCGCCAAAAAAGCTGTTCCTAAGCCACTGACATTACAAATGATTGGAACTTTATTAAGGCGAGCTGCTATGGTTCCATATATATTCACCTTGATAGTAAACGTCAGCAAGCAATCAATTTTTTGCCTTTTTAGAATCTTATAAAATCGAGCTATCAATAATAACTCCTCTAGGGGATTAGCCCCTGTGTGACTCATTGGCAATTTTTCAAATACACATCCAAGTGCTTTAACCCTAGATACGTATTCATCCTCCGGAGCTATGGCAACCACGGTGTGACCTGCAGCCTGAAGGCTTCGGATAAGACCCTTTCTGAAGTTGAAAATGTTCCAACATTTATTAATTGCGATACCAATTATCATCGTATGTACTGCCTTCCTTTCGATTTAGTTTGACCTTCATGAAGAAGACCTCTCATAATTACGAATAAATAGTCAATTTTGCAGCTAAAGCAAGAAAGAATGGCGAAGATGTTTGAAACAGGAAAGAAGAAAGAAAGAGGCATCATCGTTGCAGTGGCTCAAAAATCGCAGGCTGATCATATTACAGAAGAGCATGTGAATGAATTGATTTTCTTAGCACAAACTTTATCAATCGATATTGAAAAGCAATTTATTCAGAAACTAGACCGTCCCGATCCCAAAACATTTGTAGGCAAGGGTAAGCTCGAGGATATCGAAGCCTATATCATAGCTAAAGAAATTGATCTAATCGTCTTTGATGATGACTTAACGCCCTCACAGCTCAGAAATCTGGAGAAAGTACTGAAGGTGAAAATCTACGATAGAAGTTTATTGATTCTTGATATTTTCCTGAAAAGGGCAAAAACTTCCCAGGCAAAAACACAAGTGGAATTAGCTAGATTTCAATACCTTCTACCAAGACTCACGCGCATGTGGACACACTTGGAGCGACAGAGAGGTGGTACAGGAACCAGAGGAGGAGCAGGTGAAAAGGAAATTGAGACGGATAGAAGACAGATTCGAGATCGGATCAACTTGCTTCGTAAGCAGCTCGATAAAGTCGAAAAACAGGCTGAAACAAGGCGTAAGTCAAGGGAAACTATTGTTCGAATCGCATTTGTTGGTTATACAAATGCAGGTAAATCAACGCTAATGCGTCTGCTTAGCAAAGAAGAGGTCTACGCTAAGAATGAGCTTTTCGCAACGCTAGATTCTACAGTACGAAAAGTGGTTTTGAATCAAGTTCCTTTCTTATTGTCTGATACAGTGGGCTTTATTAGAAAACTGCCCCATAACCTCATAGAATCATTTAAATCTACACTCGCTGAAGTGAAAGAAGCGGATCTGCTACTACATGTAGTGGATATATCAAACCCTGCTTATGAAGACCATGTGAAAGTAGTAGACCAAACGTTAGAGGAGATCGGTGCTGCTGATATTCCAATTTTGAAGATCTATAATAAAATTGATAAGCTGGCGCCAGAAGAGCTGCAAGATCTAGATCAATCAATGGACCAACCAGCATTATTTATGTCTGCTAAAACCAAGGATCAATTGGAAGCTCTTCGAAAGATGATCTATCAGGAAGCACGCAAAATTCACATGAGAATCTACCCAAATTACGTGCTGCCTGACTATTATTAAGATAGTTGATGCTTAAGTTTTTGTTGCAAAAGCTTTCGGGCGACGTGTATTCTATTTTTGACAGTCCCTAGGGGAAGTTGCAAAGTGTCGGCAATCTCTTTGTACTGAAATCCTCTGAAATGCATCTTAAACGTACTTTTGTACTTTACTTCCAAACGGTTAATTTCAGCATCCATATCAGCTTCTACCAGACATCTTAATCCGATATTGGCAACGGATCTATCTTCAATGTTATAGGATACTTCAGGATGGTTAATATCTAGAGTTGTAGGCTTCCGCTTTAGCTTGTTACACTGATTTAGGAAAAGGTTCTTCATAATAGTATAAACCCAGGCATTGAAGTTAGTCCCTTCGTAAAACTTATCCCGATATATAAAAGCACGCGTCATTGCATCTTGCACTAGATCCTTTGCTTCATCATAGTCCTTGGTCAATCGTAGCGCATGCCTGTTAAACTCGGCTTCGTTGTCTTTCAACAATTTTTCAAACTTTCTCTCTTCCATGATTAGATGTTTTACATTCAAATATAATAGTAATACTATTATAGACGAATGAAAAGCTAAATTGTTTGGTAGTATAAGTATTATTTTTTTGACGCTGGATCAACGGGATAACAATGATTGTTACTGTAGGCTGTTTTGGCTTAATTTGCACTTCTATAAGGTGTGAGCATTTCTTTCAACAAAGAATCCACAAATGGTCCCGTAGTTCAATGGATAGAATAGAAGTTTCCTAAACTTTAGATGCAAGTTCGATTCTTGCCGGGACCACAAGCTCACATCCTACATGCCCCAAATCCTATCGTGCAGCATGAACCCTGCAAAACCTAGATACAACCGGAACGCCGGCCGGTTCGATTCTTGCCGGGACCACAAGCTCACATCCTACATGCCCCAAATCCTATCGTGCAGCATGAACCCTGCAAAACCTAGATACAACCGGAACGCGGGCGACTTCTGCCATTAGACTTGAGCATATTAGGAAATAATCTATTTTAATCAGACACATGAGTATCGAACTCCCCCTTTAGCGGTTACTAAAGCCCTTCAAAGCTGAATTCACATTTTTCTAATCTATTTTCAGAGCCAATAGCATAAAAATAGATTGATACCTCATTCTTTTTTGTCGTCGCAATAAGCTGACCTCTCTTAACAGTAGATCCAATTTCAATGTCACTTACCGAATCAAAATCTCCTTCATACACAATGATCCTTCCATCTGGTGTTAGGATATTGATTGAGTGCTGATCACCTACCCAGATAGTCGATACCTCCTCAGGAAGATTTACTATTACCCCTGACATCACTGAGTAGATCTCACTTGATACCCCTTCAAAGGTGGCTCCTATCGTATTCTGTCTATAAAGCGAGTGAGAACGAACAGGAACCAATAAACCTTCAGACCCACTCTTTACATCAATTCTCGCTAGTGAAGGAGCTACAGTCGATTTAACTGTAATATTGTAATTAAAATGAAATAGGATATTTGATATTCGCAGAGATGCAACATTATTGAAACCCCTTTTTAGCTTTATTTTCAAGGTATCCGTTGCGATTTCTAAGTTATGTATCTCCGATAAGGTTAAAATAAAATCCTGCCTAAAATGGGTCTTGCTATAGGCTGAGATGACTATTCTATCATTCTCCTGTTTGGTTTTCACATCGATGTTAGACTCCTTTGAGAAATTTAGAAAATAGTGCTTCTGCGGCTCTTTAAACACCAATTGCGTTGCCCGAAGACCTTCTGGCACCGTAATTTTATATAGTGGGTAGTGAAATTCCTCAAAGGCCACTCCAGTGGGCTTCTCTGAAGTTGATAATTCTATCTTTGTATTTAGCTTGACCTTAATCGCGGGGATAGTTGTAGACCTAAACCACTGCCCTAAACTATTGTAGCGAATATATGATTGATATTGCTGCAAACTAGAAGGTGTGGACGAGCTAGCGATCGACCAACCGAGATTAAGATCGCCTCCAAAATCTTCATAGGTGACCCTCCTACCATCAATGTAGGTCTGCTTAAGCTGTACTTTCTCAGGATTATATTTCTTGAAGGACTCGTATGCTTCTATCATGGATAATCGATCCTCTTTGTCGAACAACCATTCGATTGCCACAAAGAAATCCTGCTCCACTAGCAAATTATTATCTAGCTCAATTTTGACCAAGCCACCGGTAATCTTCTCCGTAACGATAATATTTTTATTGGTAATTTCAAGACCCGGCTGTCCGTCAGGGCCGACCAAATAGATATGAGGCCTGGCCTTCAATAACTTGTTTGTGTTATTGACAACTTTGAATTGTATTTCCTCTAGGACATAAGGAGCTTCCTCTTCATCCACATCAATTTTTATGGCAATCTCTGATCCTGCCGAAATCGAATCAATTAAAACTGTAGAGGAGTTTCCAAAGCCATTACCCACTTTAATCACTTTGTTTCTCAATCGCTTGCCTGTTACCGTTATCACGTCTAGCTGATTGGGCTGTTCCTGCAAATAAATCTCAAGTTGGTCCTGATCGGATAGTTTCTTGATTGGAATATTCAAACGCTTAAATCCAATGGAAGAAAAAACCAATGAATCCGCGTTCTGTCCTGCGCCCACTACAAGAGAAAAAGTACCATCAAGGTTAGATATGGTGCCATACCTAGTGTTCGGTAGACCAATATTGACAAACGGCACTGGTTCTCCGGTTCTTTTCGAAAAGACATTGCCCGCAATTTCAATAGAACTCTGAGCCTGAGTTACAAACTGAAAAGACAAAATTGCTATCCCAAGCAAGTTCAACCTACTAGTACAAAGAACTCTTAGTAGCGAAAAGCTCAATACATAAATGATTTCATGGGAATCACATAGAAGGAAGTTAGATAATTATAAATATGCAAGTTCATGTTGCAAAGGGGTTTAGTGTCAATCGATTCTCTCATTACTAATGCAATGACCGATAGTTGCCAAGATAGTTTTCTTTGTGTTGCAAAAAATTTGCTTTTTTGAGGTTTTGACATTTTCTTATGGGTGAATTAACCCATTACTGCATGCCAGTTGACTACATAACTCACAACGGTAGAAAAATTCTCTATGTGAATCTTCAAAACATCAAAGACAAACCAACCGTCCTTCAAAACCTTGAACACATGGTCAAAGCCTATCAAGAGACAACGGTAAAAATATACTTATTACTTGATGTTCGGGGAACTTTCACCGATCCAGAGATCATGGATAGATTAAAGACCTATGGCAAAAACGTCTTTAATGGAAAATCAGAGAAAAGAGCTGTCCTGGGCGTAGACGGGCTGAAAAAATTGCTAATGAAAGCGTATGTGCTTTTTACTAAGACTGAAGTTAGAGCTTGCTCAACGGAAGAGGAAGCAAAAGACTATCTGGCAAGTTAAATAACTAAGAAAAAACAAATACGCTAGCGTACGTGCTCCTTCTGTTAATAAAGCGATGGTGACATTATCCTCCAAACAGAGAAAACAAAAAAGGCCAGTACGTACGTACTGGCCTTCATTTTGCAGAGGAGGAGGGATTCGAACCCCCGGTACCTCGCGGTACAACGGTTTTCAAGACCGCCGCATTCGACCACTCTGCCACTCCTCTGTAGTCTTTGCTATTATGCCGAGTAGCTTTTCTACTCGTTGTATTTTACCAGTGCCCTTGCCTTACTATGCTGGAGACATTGCCACATTACTTAGGCCAGAGGTTCGTCTAGCTTCGCAATCGGATCGCAAAATTAGTTTTTTGCATTAAATAATCAAGCCTTTCTGAAATAAAAGTAATTAGTCTTATTCAATACCTTAGATAATGGTAAAAAAGAACCCTTCTGATTAGAAGGGTTCAAACTGGCTGACGAGTACTGACAGTGCGAGTATCAAGTGTACTGATCTACAGTTTCTTCATTAATATTTAATTCCAGAACCACTCTTTTAGCAAGCTTTGCAGAAAGGCGATTAAATCGATAGAGTAACTCAAAGTCTCCCGTATTTGAATGTCGCGAAAGCATTTCAAACTCAACCCGAGAACCTATCTCGTACTTTGTTTTTGTTGGGTTATACCAGACATAAACATCTATGCTACTCATATCGAATACAAATATGATGTCATAGACCCTGCCAAGTCTGCCAAAAACATTTTACATTCTGCCAAAATTCAAAGCCCTAAAAATAATATGACACCAAAATTCCTCAGGTTTATCGGCGCAATACTAGGAGTAGTTGTACTTTTTTTTGCCTTCAGGCAATTTTTGTACACTTATCGGGAGGGAAATCCTAACTGGTATTTAATCGTAATGACTTGCGGAATGCTATTGATTCTCTATTACTCGATTGCCTCAAAAAGAAAAGAAAATGAGGATGACTATGATTCGTGACTAAAGAGTGTTCGCATGGCAATACTACGACCAAGGGTCACTTCATCAGCATATTCTAGCTCTCCACCGACTGGGATACCCCTTGCAATCGTCGTAATTTTTACTGGATTATCTGATAGCAATCGGGTAATATAAAAAGATGTGGTTTCGCCCTCCATCGTGCCACTTAGAGCCAATAAAATTTCTGTAACCTCTGATTCACTACTAGTGACCCGCTTGATCAACGATCCAATTTGTAACTCATCAGGGCCAATTCCTTCTAGCGGGGAAATCCTACCCCCAAGCACATGAAACATCCCCTTGTATTGACCTGTATTCTGTATGGCTAATACATCGGGAGTATCCTCTACCACACAAATAATAGTCTCATCTGTAGATGGCCTACGACAAGTACAAGAGGTAGTGTCAGCGATAATGAAGCACTCATCACAATATCGAATACCCTCTCTCATCTTTACGATCGCGTGCGCTAACGATACTGAGTGGTCTGCTGGCTGCTTCAACAAATGTAAGACCAGTCTTAAGGCTGTCTTTTTACCTATTCCAGGTAGTCTGGCTATTTCAAGAACCGCTTCTTCTACGAGCTTTGAGGGGAAATTCATCAATCGATGGTCGCTTTGATACCTGCTTCGCAAATGGCTTCTCTCAAAGGTCTTAAGCCAATCAACTGACCTTCTTTTACACTACATTTTCCTCTATAATGAATGATATAGGTGCATTGTTCCGCTTGGAGCTGATCATGCTTACAGACCTTGACAAGTGTATTTATCACATGTTCAAACGTGTTGAAATCGTCGTTATGTACGATTAACTTCTTTGGGTCCTGTACATCTACATCTTCCTCAACAATGGTTAGCTCTTCGACTTCGGGAGATATATCGTTCTTAGTTATCATCGATCAAGTATTTCCGCAAATTTACATATTGTAAGTATTTTGCACACTGTTTGTAAAAGAGATAATACATGGGCCCAGGATTAGTTGCCTCCATCATAGGAGGATATTTTTTGTTATTACTCGGTATTTCGTACCTGACCTCAAAGAAAAACAGCAATGATGCTTTCTTTACCGGCGACCGTAGCTCCCCATGGTATCTGGTGGCGTTTGGCATGATAGGCGCTAGTCTTTCAGGGGTCACTTTTATATCTGTTCCAGGAGAAGTGGGCAATAGCTACTGGTACTATTTTCAAATTGTGCTGGGCTATCTGGCCGGTTATATGGTCATCGCAAAACTGCTACTTCCCCTCTATTACAAGTTGCAATTAGTCTCTATTTATACCTACCTCGAACGTAGGCTAGGAACAATATCATACAAAACAGGTGCCTTCTTTTTCTTACTCAGCCGAGTAATAGGTGCCTCTTTTAGGTTATTTCTAGTTTCAGGTGTACTCCAAATTGCCTTCTTCGAACCGATGGGACTGCCTTTCTGGATCGCGGTCTTGACTGCCATCGTATTGATTTGGCTATACACATACAGAGGTGGCATCAAAACGATCGTTTGGACTGACACCTTGCAGACGGCCTTTATGCTACTATCCGTTGTTGTGAGCATCTATTTTATTAAAGATGAGCTGGCCTGGAGTTGGATGGATGTCTCCAAAAATGTATTGGATGATGCACGAAGTCAGGTATTTAATTGGGAATGGAATCACCCCAGAAATTTTTTCAAACAATTTTTTGCCGGGGCCTTTATCGCTATAGTCATGACAGGGCTAGATCAGGATATGATGCAAAAAAATCTAACCTGCCGGACATTGAAAGATGCTCAAAAAAATATGTATTGGTTTAGTGGCACTCTGATTCTAGTGAATCTACTATTTCTGATCTTGGGAGTAATGCTTTACCAGTTTGCAGAAATCCAGCAACTATCGATTCCTGAGCGATCAGATAATCTATTCCCTTTCTTGGCAGTGAATCATTTTTCGACCATCGGTGGCGTCGTCTTTTTGCTAGGCATTACAGCTGCTGCATATTCCAGTGCTGACTCTGCGCTGACAGCGCTGACCACTTCATTTTGTATAGACTTCCTTGGCTTCAAAACGGAGAACTTCGATAAAAAAATTCGACTAAGAAAAACTGTCCATTTTGGATTCTCAATATTACTTTTTTTTGTGATCCTGATTTTTGACGCTATCAATGATGCCAGTGTGATCAATGCCATTTTTGCGATAGCAAGCTACACCTATGGACCTCTTCTTGGCCTGTTCGCCTTCGGCATTTTTACTAAGTGGTCAGTCAGAGATCGTCTAGTGCCTTTAGTGTGTATCACATCTCCTGTCTTGTGTTACTTTATCAACCAGTATTCTAATGTGCTCCTAAATGGCTACTCTTTTGGGTTTGAACTTCTCATCCTTAATGGACTTTTAACCTTTACGGGTTTGTGGCTGATCGCTTACCGGTCTAAATAAAATGCAATAGACTAAGGAGAACCACTCTTAGTCATCGGAGATTGAATACTTAATACATGATCGCCTGATTCAATATCCAATGGGATTATCGTCTCCAACAAGTTTTTTCGAAGCACTCTAAGCGAACTGCACAAAAAACTACCTATCTGCTACGTGCTATCATTTAACATACTTACAATCTAGTCTTTCATGCAGACAAGTAGTGTCCGCGCATTAACGCTATCATCATAATGGTAGAAAAGACAACTGGACCCCAAACTGTGCATATCCACGCCAATGAAAGCCCCTATCTCTAAACTTACCAGTATGATCGCACACTGATCGAAACCCGCCCTGCAATTGGGTTGTAATTGAGGAAGATACCCTCATATAATTCTGACCATTGGGTCCGATTCGCGAGTCCATAAATGGAGCATCTATTACACTTCTTTCGAGAAAAATTTCTCAATAGTTGCCGAGCCTAACCTCCTCACCCCGAATATTTTCACCGGTCACCTCTGATGGATAAATCACATCTGAATAGTACCCTAAATTAAAAAGAAACGAACCTGCGAAAATGATATCGGAAAGCCTACTCCATGTACCTGCTTATTCACGTTGTATATCAAACTGTAATAAAGTCCTCTCTACAAAAGTGAAACTTGAGATCTGATCAATGAGATCAGTCTACCGGACAAGATCTGCACTTTTCGATATTATCTTTTTGAAGTGCGGAACATAATCTATGTCGTGTAACTCGCTATTTTCAAAGGAAGAATGTAATCACTAACGCGAACCAACATACTCTTAGCATAAAATGAGTGAAGATGTTTAAAGGCTAAATCGTCCCAAAGTATAGCCCAGTAATTACGAAAATAATCAGTACCGAAGACCCACTAGATACATTATTATTAAAGGCAGTATTGATCTAATCCGTGATCGTGCTATTAAGCGTATAACCGCTGCAGACAGCAGAACTTCTAATTCGTTGCTTTGCTAAACAGCCTTTTCACCCCCTTTTCTCAGCTCTGCCTTTTTCACAATGACAACTCTTTTATTGGATCCCAAAAAACCTGATCAAACGATTGGACTTGATCCCCTTGGATAACAATACCTTCCTGCTCTAATAGATCCTGCATGAGTGAGGAAGTTTGAAAAAAATGCTTTCCAGTGAGAACCCCTGCACGATTGACTACTCGATGAGCAGGGACGTCTGGTAGCACATGCGAATGATTCATCGCCCAGCCCACCATCCTTGCACTTGACTTAGCACCTAGATATGCTCCTATAGCCCCGTAGGAGCTGACTCTGCCTTTTGGGATCAATTTAACAACCTCGTATACATCTTGAAAAAACGATGCTTTTTTATCCATTACAACCAATTTAATAAAACATAACAAGTTTACGGAGGCAGAAAAAACAATCTCATCTACTCTTGCAGAGAACTTCAGTGAAGTGACCATGAAGCAGGATTATCTTGTGATTTCTATTTAGAACCTCACACCTCTTCAATGGGCACAATTTCCTAAATCAAACACAAAACATTGTTAGTTCGTGGAGCACAAAAAACTAGATAATTTCAGCTGATTTGAGAACAAAGAAGAGATGCATGGGGTCCTTTTGATTCAGTGATAGCTTACCTGATACTGTGATTCTTTGATCAGGTGCTAGTTCAGTAGACGTGACAATGGGATACACTTCGATGACTGTCTCTGGGCCGGCTGCTCCACAAAAAAAGCAACTTTGATAGGGAAATCTTGACAATACAAAATATGCTTGCTCTGCTCCTGCTTCAAGGGGAATCACATAGCCAGTCAGGGTAATAGTCTCTCCGTGCATCGAAGACAACTCGTCCGAAAATATGGGGACATCTATCTCTTGCCCCATCATATCGTCATATTTTCTGGTCATCTCCACATTACTTAACAGGTCCCAACCTGTAGACTGGAGAAAGGTTAGTACTATTGCAACTGCGTAAATCATATCAAATTGAAAACCATTCGCGGCAAATTACCGTCTATCAAATGGTATCATAACTAAAAGAGACTTTATCTAGTTTTATCATCATGCCAGAAATTATCAAAACTATCGAGATTGGAAAGAAATACGTGATGGGAAGCGAGACAATTCACGCGCTCAATTCCGTCAGTATTACGATCCAAAAGGGAGAATACGTTTCATTTATGGGACCTTCCGGCTCTGGGAAATCTACATTGATGAATATCGTTGGCTGTCTTGACACGCCAAGTTCTGGCAGCTATGTCTTAAACAACACAGACGTAAGTGACTTGACAGAAAACGAACTGGCAGAGATTCGAAACAAAGAAATAGGTTTTGTTTTCCAAACTTTCAACTTACTCCCTCGGGCCTCAGCATTAGAGAACGTGGCACTGCCTCTCGTGTACGCTGGTTACAGCAAAAGCGATAGAGAGGACCAAGCCTACGAAACACTAGAAGGCGTTGGTTTAGGGGACAGAGCCTATCACAAGCCAAATGAATTATCTGGTGGTCAAAGACAAAGAGTTGCCATCGCCAGAGCCCTTGTCAACAACCCCAGTATCATTTTGGCAGATGAGCCTACTGGTAACCTTGACTCAAAGACCTCTTACAGTATCATGGAACTTTTTGCTGAGTTGCATTCCAAAGGCAACACAATTGTTATGGTTACTCATGAGGATGATATAGCAGAATACAGTCATAGAATCATCAGACTAAGAGATGGTCTCATCGAATCTGATAATATCAATGAGCATATACGTAAACCGGAGGCGGTCTAATGTCAATGAAAATTTATACCAAAACGGGCGACAAGGGATCCACTTCGCTACTTGGCGGAAAAAAAGTGCCCAAATCTCATGATAGGATCGAAGCCTATGGAACTGTTGATGAACTTAACTCCTTTGTTGGCCTACTAAAAGACCAGCAGGACGTAGAAATGCGTTTAAAACAGCAACTATACTGGATTCAAGAAACCCTTTTTTCACTAGGTTCAATACTAGCTACTGAGCCTGGGTTTACAGGTTTTGCATTACCTGAAATCACCTCGGTAGAGATCAAGCAGTTGGAACAATGGATTGATCATTACGATCATCAATTACCTGAATTAAAAAACTTCATTTTACCGGGTGGACACACGGCCGTATCAACCTGCCATGTGTGCCGAACTGTCTGCCGTCGAGCAGAACGAGCCGTACATAAGCTCTCCGCTGATCAGGCACTAGATGAAAATATCCTTCCTTTCTTAAATCGCCTGTCCGATTATTTTTTTATCCTTGCACGTAAGATCGCTCTTGATCTTAATGTGCCCGAAACACCTTGGGTACCTGGCGAATAAAGAATAGAATCATTATGACTGACACATTAGAAATCAGTCTGCAAAAGACCGCAGTTTCCAAACTACCTTCCGCCGACCTGAATAATCCGGTGTTTGGTAAGGTTTATTCAGATCATATGTTTATTGCAGATTATACCGAAGGTCAATGGAAAGACTATCGCATCGTACCCTATGGGGATCTTAGCATCAGTCCTGCAAATACAACCCTTCATTATGCGTCTACCATTTTTGAAGGCTTAAAAGCCTATAGAAATGAAGGCAATGAAGTCCTTATTTTTCGTCCTGAGGCAAATGCTCAGCGAATGAGAAATAGTGCCAAAAGGATGTGCATGCCTGAAATACCTGAATCTATCTTCATGGATGGTATGAAGGAACTAATCAAGGTTGATCGAGATTGGGTACCAAGCAAAGAAGGAACTTCACTGTATATCCGGCCTTTCCAAATAGCGATGGATCCATTTATTGGCATCCGACCATCCGACACCTATTCTTTTTTCATTATCACAGGCCCGGTAGGAGCCTATTATGCAAAGCCCGTACGAGTCAAAATAGAAACAAAATACACCCGTGCAGCAGTTGGAGGCACTGGATTTGCAAAAACAGGTGGTAATTACGCCGCTGCATTATATCCGGCATTACAAGCTCAAAAAGAGGGATATGATCAGCTGATCTGGACTGACGGTATATCTCATCAGTTTGTAGAAGAATCTGGGACCATGAACCTAATGTTCGTACAGGATGATATCCTACTGACAGCACCGACAGGAGACACGATACTTCCTGGTATTACCAGAGATAGCATTATTCAGCTAGCCCATGATAATGGGATGAAAGTCGAAGAGCGACCGATCAAAGTAACCGAAGTCATTGAGGGCATCAAAAGCGGAAGAATTCAAGAGGCGTTCGGTGCAGGAACTGCTGCTACCGTAGCAAAAATACAAACCATTGGCTACGAAGGTCAGGATTATGACTTACCGGATGTTTCTCAATGGAAGTATGCCCCTAAGTTTTTATCACAACTTGAGGATATCAAGTTAGGAAAATCCACTGATTCTCATCAATGGATCACAAAACTATAGCATAGAACAGGGCTTCCTTATAAGCCCTGTTCATGCAAGTATCCAGTTTTTTTTTACCAGCACTTAAGTTGTATAACAAATTGTTGGTTTGAACCCTTATGTTCAACCTCTTCCGGTACAAGTCAGCATCACTTTCAGTAACAATCGCCGATAAAATGGTTTCTAATTACGCTAGCTGAGCTGCCCTAATTCAACAAGTGAGATGTCAATCAATCGTGCCGTAATTGCTAGCCGGACTAAGTGAGGTGTATTCTTTGCGTTCATTTTTTTCAGTGAGTTCTTTCTGTGCGTCTCCACAGTATGTACACTGATGCATAGTTCTCCTGAGATCTCCTTGCTACTGGATCCCAAAGAGATTGCCTGCATTACTTCATATTCTCTTGGTGTAAACTTTATTACTCCTGAATGTTTGCTCATACCTTATTCCCGATTTATTGTTAGCTGAAATTAAGGAGCTACTCTACAAACAAAAAATTTCGTTCTTGAAAGAAGACATGCACTTTGTGAACCGAGGATATTCTTTCTAAATCAATTTAAGTCTTTTGGCTAATTCCTCCCGGTGAGATAGGCTTACAGGAAGAGAATGATGCTTGATCTCAACTAGATTACCCGCCAAGCCTTCGATTTTAAACATATTGACTAGATACGAACGATGAATTCGAAAGAAGGACGGGTGATCAATCTTCTCTTCCAGTGTTGTGAGATTAATAGCTAAAGTAAATTCACTGTCGATAGTTACTATTTTACTGTAACTCCCGTCTGCCTCTATGAAGACAATATCCTCTATGTCCAACCGTACAAATTTGTGTTTATCACGAACAAATATTCGGTCATTTAGTAAGTAATTGTGATTTTGCCTATCCTCTACATCATCCGTAGCAGACAATTTGCTAAAGGCCAAGTCAATCGCGACTATTAGATTTCTTTCTTCAAAAGGTTTAATGATATAAGCCGCTGGATCAACCCTTTTCGCTCGACGCAAGAAGTGATCATCATAATAAGCAGTTAAAAATATCACTGCGCAATTGTACTTTTTAATAAATTCTGCAGCTAGCTCTATACCGTCTTTATCTCCTTTGATATTGATATCGGTCAGCAAAATATCAGGTGTATTGGCTGCTGCCAACTCCATAGCAGCGTTTGCATCTTCTGCTTGTCCTATTACCTCAAAATCGTGCTTAACGAGTAGTTCTTTTAGCTCTTCAGAGACGATCCACTCATCCTCCACTATCAACACTTTAATTTTTTGCATCTAAGTCAAGATAAGGACTCTTTCTCATTTTATATGAAACGATATCTCATAAAATGCTCCACTAGAAGAATCTA
>JBLHTU010000026.1:0-30731 GCA_047627515.1 Cyclobacteriaceae bacterium
GAGCTTCATGATAATTATTTTGAAGAATTGGAGACCCTGGTAGAGCAAATGCATTTGGAATTTACAGAGCTAGCAGAAGTGCCTTTTGAACCAAAGGTGGTAGAAGACGTATTGCTGAAGATCGGAGTCAGGACTGATATGGAGGTCTTGGGGAGCCATGAGGAGTTAACGAACTTGCGGTCCTTGTATCATGCCAAGCAAAGGTTATTGATGCTCAATGCTGGTTTAAATAAGGCGCAACAAAGTTTTTTGATGGGTAGAGAGATTGCTTTTCAATGGATGCGTGTGAAAAGCAGACCATTAAGCACGCCTCCCTATGGGGAGTATACTTTTGAAGAGATCTTAAACAACTATAAGGCTTCGTACTTTTCATCGGCTCTTCTCATGCCTAAGCGTGATATGATTCCCGATATTCAAGCTTTTGCTGATGAAAAAACCTGGAATCGAGAATTGTTTTTGCGATTGATTAATAGATATGAGGCCACACCAGAAATGGTCATGCAGCGCTTGACGAATATACTACCAACATACTTCAAGCTGAAGAATCTCTTTTTCCTTCGTTTTCTCAAAACAGGCGGTAAGTACTATTTGACTAAAGAATTACATCTTTCGCGCCAACACAGTCCTCATGTCAATGAGTTAAACGAGCATTATTGTCGAAGATGGATGAGTCTGCAGGTTATTGAAGACTTGGAATCTGCTGGGTCGACTGATCTGGTAGCAAACGCTCACTTTTCTGATTTCATTGATTCGAAAAGTGAGTACTTTATCATGTCCATTGCCTTCCCAAATATCTCCAATCCTAGTGAGTCAATTAGTGTTACGATCGGCCTACTAAATGATGCAACATTAAAAAAGCATCTTAATTTTATTGATCAAGACCATAGCATTGCTCGAAAGAGCGTAAATGTTACTTGCGAACGCTGCGCTGAGGTGGATTGTACTGTCAGAGCAGCTCCAGCTCTTGTTCATCAGAGGTTACAAGCGGAACGGGCTGCAGAAGCTAAGATTGAAAAGTTGCTCGCTACCTAAAAACAAAAAAACCCGCCGAAGCGGGTTTTCTATTTCTTAATTACAATCAGAACTTAGCTACCACACATTTCGCAGTCGTCAGGAGCATCCAGAGAGCATTGAATAGCCTGCTGGCTTGTGCTCTGCGGATCGATACTGGCAGGCTCCACTGTAGCCCCAGGAGCGGTAACTGCTGCAGCTTTTGGCTGCTGTGCTTTCTCTTTGGTCACAGTAAACTTGATAGCGTCTGTTGCTGCTTTGGTTCGCAGGTAATACATTCCAGTTTTCAATCCTTTTTTCCATGCGTAGAAATGCATAGAGGTCATTTTCCCAAAATTAGCATCCGTTAAGTGGATATTTAAACTTTGAGATTGACAGATAAATGCTCCTCTATCAGCTGACATATCTATGATCTTCTTCTGAGAGATCTCCCAAACAGTTTTATAGAGTTCTCTGATATTAGCAGGAATCTCAGTGATGTTTTGGATAGAGCCATTTTCTGCTTTGATTCTATTCATCATCTGATCATCCCATAGACCTAGCTTGATTAGGTCTTTCATCAGATACTTATTGGCTACGATAAATTCTCCTGAGAGCACTCTTCTGACGTACAAGTTAGAAGTAAATGGCTCGAAGCACTCGTTGTTTCCAAGGATCTGGGAAGTAGAAGCCGTCGGCATTGGAGCAACTAGTAAGGAGTTACGTACGCCATTCTTTTTCACTTCTTGTTTTAGGCTGTACCAATCCCATCTTCCTGACTCTGGAGTTACACCCCACATGTCAAACTGGAAAATCCCTTTAGATACAGGAGACCCTTTAAACGTTTCATAAGGACCTTCTACTTTGGCTAGTTCCATGGATGTTTCCATCGCCGCATAGTAGATTGTTTCAAAGATGTCTTTGTTTAGCTGCTGTGCCTCAGGAGACTCGAACGGCATTCTTAGCATAGCATATGTATCTGCCAGGCCTTGCACACCTATACCAATAGGTCTGTGGCGCATGTTACTAGTTCTTGCTTCTTTGACTGGGTAGTAGTTCACATCGATGACCTTGTTGAGGTTACGTGTTGCTACTTTGGTGATCTGATATAATTTCTGATGATCAAACTGTCCATCTTCTGTGACAAACTTCGAGAGTGCAATTGAAGCAAGGTTACAAACTGCGACTTCGTCTTTGGAGGTATACTCCATGATTTCTGTACACAGGTTACTTGATCTGATCGTACCTAAATTCTTTTGATTGGATTTGCGATTTGCATGATCCTTGAAAAGCATATAAGGAGTTCCTGTTTCAATCTGCGATTCCAGGATTTCAAACCATAGGTCTTGTGCCTTTACCGTTTTGCGAGCTTTGCCTTCAGTCTCGTATTTTTCAAAAAGCTTCTCAAACTCATCTCCATAGGCATCGTATAAACCGGGAGCTTCATCTGGGCTAAAGAGTGACCATGAACCATTCTCCTCTACTCGTTTCATGAATAGATCAGGAATCCATAGCGCATAAAACAGATCACGTGCACGTAATTCTTCTTTCCCATGATTCTTTTTCAAGTCGAGGAAGTCGAAAATATCAGCGTGCCATGGCTCCATGTAAATGGCAAAGCTTCCTTTACGTTTTCCGCCTCCCTGATCTACATACCTAGCAGTCATATCAAAGTTTCTCAACATAGGGACAATTCCATTTGAATTGCCGTTAGTGCCTTTGATGTATGCACCAGTAGCACGTACGTTATGGATGCTTAAGCCAATACCACCTGCAGATTGTGAGATTTTAGCACACTGCTTTAGTGTATCGTAGATCCCATCAATACTGTCATCCTGCATAGAGAGCAGAAAGCAAGATGATAGCTGTGGCTTAGGTGTTCCTGCATTAAATAAGGTTGGTGTTGCATGCGTAAACCACTTTTCAGACATGAGATTATACGTCTCTAAAGCTGCATCAATATCTTCACCATGAATACCCACAGATACTCGCATCAACATATGCTGTGGACGCTCGACGATCTTACCATCGAGTTTCATTAAATAAGAACGTTCTAGTGTCTTAAATCCAAAATAATCGTAGTTGTAATCCCTTTTGTAATCTATCGCGTCATCCAAGCGCTTAGCGTTACTCTTTATGATTCTGTATGTATCCGAACCGAGCAAAGATGCATTTTCGTTCGTTTTGGGATTCACGTACGTGTAGAGTCTTTTCATCGTATTTGAAAAGGACTCAGAAGTCACCTTGTGCAGATTGGAGGTTGAAATTCTTGCTGCTAGTTTGGCAAAATCAGGATGACGTGTGGTCATTGAAGCTGCAGTCTCAGCTGCAAGGTTATCAAGCTCGATTGTCGTTACTCCATCATAAAGACCATCGATTACTTTCTTAGCAATCTCGACAGGCTCTATAAAGTCTTGAGTAAGTCCTTCACATAGTTTTTCTATTCGGGCGGTGATCTTATCAAATTTGACGGACTCTCTTCTTCCGTCTCTCTTAATTACAAGCATTTTGGCGATTTTTAATTATTTTGGATATAGGGATTTTTTAAAAGTCTTCGTCAAGGCTAAATTTCTGATCGTCTGTTTCGTTGCTCATGACTCCTGCTTTTTGGTACTCAGCTACTCTTTTTTCAAAGAAGTTGGTTTTACCTTGAAGAGAGATCATTTCCATGAAATCAAAAGGGTTGGTTGCGTTATATATTTTCTCGCACCCGAGCTCTAACAAGAGTCGATCTGCTACAAATTCAATGTACTGGCACATCAGATCGGAGTTCATACCGATCAACTTTACAGGTATGGCATCAGTGACAAATTCTTTTTCAATCATCACGGCATCTCTTATGATACCTTGGACAGTTTCTACAGGAAGCTTATTTTCGACGTGGCTGTTGTATAACAGGCAAGCAAAATCACAGTGTAATCCTTCATCACGAGAAATCAATTCGTTAGAGAAACTTAGACCTGGCATCAAACCTCTTTTCTTTAACCAGAAAATAGAACAGAAGCTACCTGAGAAAAAGATCCCTTCTACTGCAGCAAATGCAACAAGCCTTTCCTGAAAAGAACCATTGTCAATCCATCGTAATGCCCAGTCTGCTTTTTTCTTCACACAATCAAGTGTTTCGATTGCGTGTAGCAAATGCGTTTTTTCTTTTGGCTCTTTTACGTATGTATCTATTAGAAGAGAATAGGTTTCGGAATGTATGTTTTCGATAGCTATCTGAAAACCATAAAAGAACTTCGCCTCCGTATACTGTACCTCAGACACAAAATTTTCAGCTAAATTTTCGTTTACAATTCCATCGCTTGCGGCGAAGAAGGCTAAAACATGCTTTATGAAGTGTCTCTCGCCGTCGGTCAGGCTCTGCCAATCTTTAAGGTCCTGGCTAAGGTCAATTTCTTCAGCTGTCCAGAAACTGGCTTCTGCTTTTTTGTAGAATTGCCAGATGTCGTCATGCTCAATAGGGAAAAGCACAAAACGGTCTTTGTTTTCTTGTAAAATTCTTTCGTCTGTTTGCCTCATTTGTTCACTTTTTTTGAATCATCAGTAAAATCAATAGTTCAACTCTACCTTCTGTCTACTGGTATGGTTATCCAATCATAGAAAAAATCGTATTTCATACCTATTTGCACTGATTAGTAGCGCGTTACGGAATGATTGGAGGTCAGCCCACCAGAAAGCGGTTTATTTTCTCTGGGGGTACCTACAAATGTGCTCAAAGAACACCGAAATGTCAAGTCGGTCATTTATGGACCGGAGAGTTATCCACACTATGTGGATAACTCTATAACATGCAGACAGTTAGGTAGATACTACGTAATAACATAGCCTGACTTCATTTTGCAGAGCTCATTTAGACCCAATGAATTCACTAAAAAAAAGATGAAATTAATTATCCACACTTTATTATTCTCGATTGGGTAGTAAGCCTTTGAAAATAGCAATAGATAATATATCTTTGCAGTCCTTTTTTAAAATAGAACAATAAAACTATGTATGCTATAGTTGACATTGCTGGAAAGCAATTTAAAGTAGAGAAAGACAAGTACATCTACGCCCCATTGATGGATAGTGAGGCGGGTAGTACTGTTGATTTCAAAGACGTTTTACTAGTTGATAACGACGGTAAAGTGAAGGTAGGAACACCTAAAGTAAAGGGTGCACAGGTATCTGGGAAAGTATTGGAGCATGTCAAAGGTGACAAAGTAATCGTCTTCAAGAAGAAGCGAAGAAAAGGGTACCGAGTGAAGAACGGGCACAGACAGCAGTTTACAAAAATATTAATTGAAGACATTAAATAAGAATAAGCCATGGCTCACAAGAAAGGTGTAGGTAGTTCTAGAAACGGTCGTGAATCGGAAAGCAAGCGACTTGGGGTAAAGATATTCGGTGGTCAGGCTGCAATAGCAGGCAACATCATCGTTAGACAGAGAGGCACAAAACATCATCCAGGCGCAAATGTAGGAATTGGTAAAGACCATACCTTGTTTGCATTATCTGATGGTAATGTTCGTTTCCAAAAAGGAAGAGAGAATAGATCATTTGTGCATATAGATCTTATTACTGCCGAGCAGGCTTAAGGATTAGTTAGAAAATGCAGGAGGTGAGCATATGTATGTTCACCTTTTTTTTGTGCCCCTTTGATTAAATAGATGTGTCCTTTTGAGGCATAAGGCTCGTGGCTAATCACAAGTTGATGTTATGCACACAACTGACGGAGTGATACGAGAGTGGACTGTTTCAAAGTGCGCGATTGCGGGCATTTCAGAAACTAAAAATAGATAAAACAAAAAGGGGATGAATTTCATCCCCTTTTTGTTTGCTAAGCTTCTTGCTTAATCTTTTTTGGTCGACCAGGAAGAACAGTGTCTGGCTTAAAGCCATTCTTGTACAGTTTCTTTCTAGTTTTCCAGACTTTGAAGTTGTTTTTGTTACCAACTTCAAATTGCCATTTCATGTGTTCTGATGCAGTTAACCATTTAAGGTTCTCAGAATGATTGTTTCGCGGGTTGTTATCCTCGTGAATAATCATTGTGTAATCTGCACGGTCTTTGTTGGGTACAAAGGCCTTAGCTACCTCTTTATGAGGATACACTGTTCTTCTTTTTCCCTCATCATCGATCAAGTCAAGGAAAAAACACTTGCATGTCTTATTCCATCTTTGCTTCATCAACTTACCCTTGAGAGTCATGTTGGTCTTGCTACCCTTGTGCCAAACTTTCCTGGTAACACTTCTTATTTTGCCCTTATTGGATACAAGATAATTCTTGAATCCTGGGATTGGCTCCCATTGCTGCTCGTCGGTTTTTGGATCTGCCATTTTATCTATTTGTTATGTGGTTTGATAAAGTAGGCTAGCTCTTAATGAAATATAAATGTAGTACTTTTAATTAAACTTAAGCACCTAACTTCTCTTTTTCACTTACACCGCATCACCTTGTGTATCGTTTAGTTTCACTGAATTCGGTATTCTCAATTATTGCATGTTTTGTTTTCTGTACTATGTGTAAGTCACTACCTGGTAGACAGCAATTGAAGCTTGGAATATCTGACGCAGGTGAGACAGCTATGCTGACTCTTTGGTCTTCGACAGCCGTGGAAGTTCGATTAAAAATATACAGGGAAGGTACCGGGGGAGAGGTATTAACTTCTATTGATTTCCAGTCGGCTGAAGATGGTTACTGGCAAGTTGAGATAGAAGATGAATGGTGGGATAATTTCTATACCGTTCAGATATTCGATGGGGAGAAGTGGCTTGATGAGAGCATCGATCCATATGCAAAGTTTGTAGGAGTAAATGGTACTCGAGGTTTTTTTGGTGATCCTTCGCTTACTCAACCTGCTGGTTGGAATGATGATACGTGGCTGGCAGGTGTACCTAGAGAGAAGGCGATCATTTATGAACTGCATGTCAGAGATTTTAGCATTGACCCTCAGTATGGGTTTCAGTACCCTGGGAAGTTTTTGGCATTTACTGAACGTGGGTTGTTGTACCAGGGTTTGCCTATTGGGGTAGATCACTTGGTGGAGCTGGGGGTAACACATATTCATCTGCTTCCTGTTTTTGACTACGGAAGTATAGATGAGACACGGTTGGATCAGCCGGTATATAATTGGGGATATGATCCTGTGAACTATAATGTACCTGAGGGTTCTTATAGCACTAACCCATATGATCCATATAGCAGAGTCAAGGAATTTAAGACGCTTGTTCAAGCATTGCATCAGGCGGGAATAGGAGTGATTATGGATGTAGTATACAACCATACAGGTGCGTCAAGAAATAGTTCTTTCAATCTGCTGGACCCTGGTTATTATTATAGAAAGGACGCGGAAGGAGAATTTTCGAATGCCTCTGCATGTGGAAACGAGACAGCCTCCGAAGCACCAATGATGCGGCGCTATATCATTGAGTCCATGCAATACTGGATGGAAGAATACCACATTGATGGATTTAGAATTGACTTGATGGGCATATATGACTTGGAGACAATCAATGAACTGTGCGAGCGCCTAACCAGTATCAACAGAGATGTCATTTTGTATGGTGAAGGTTGGGCTGCTGGAGTAAGTCCATATCCAGCAGCAAAAAGAGCTTTAAAAGGAAACGCTAAATTTTTCCCTTCTGTAGGTGTTTTTAGTGATGAATTTAGAGATGGCCTGAAAGGGCAATGGACAAATCATAAAGCTAGAGGGTTTGTTTCCGGTGCCGTTAATATGTCCGAAAGCGTGAAATTTGGATTGACAGGCGCCGTTTGGCATAATCAGATTGACTATTCTAAAGTGATATATACAGATGAGCCATGGGCATCATCACCCAAGCAGATGATTAGTTATATTTCTTGTCATGATGGTTTGACACTGGCTGATAAGATCAAGCAGTCTGTTCCTGAGGCTTCTGAGAAACAGCGTGTTGCTATGCACAAATTAGCAAGTACACTTGTGATGACATCTATGGGGATTCCTTTAATTCATGCGGGCAGTGAGTTTGCGAGATCGAAGCAAATGGTTGATAACTCGTTTGAGAGTCCTGATACCATCAATCAAATTGATTGGTCCATGAAGTTGAAGCATCAAGATCTTTATCTTTATATGAAGCAATTGATCGCTTTTCGAAAAGATCACAACATTTTTCAATTGACGGATGCAGCAAAGGTTAATCGCCAGATTTCATTTCTTGAGGTAGAGGCTCCGCAGGTGATTGCGATGAAACTATCACCTGCTCGTTCGGATTCGGTAGAAACTGAAATGTTGTTGCTTTTTAATGGAGCGGCCTCTCATAAATCTATGCAACTACCACCCGGTCAGTGGCGTACTATTATGCAAAACGGAGCTTTTTTAAGGATTGATACGGAAGGTGCGGTACAGTTAGACCCTAGTAGCGCTACGATTTTGGTTCGGGCCCAATGATGCCCATGATCTCCATCAACTCTGATGCGTTCGTAGAGCGACACACTTCGTTCGATATTTTGTAATCAAAAAGTAATTTGCCCTCATGAAGACTGCTATTGAAACTAAAGTTTTTTACTTCTGGGATTTCTTCAAACTCGATGGCCAATTCTAAGTCATGAGTTGAAATGAATCCGTAGGCATCTTCTTTAATCAGTCGCTCAATCAATTTTTTTGCGCCATTAAATCGGTCTTTAGAATTTGTGCCTTTTAAAATCTCATCTAGGAAATAAAGCATTGGCTTTTTAGTCTCCGTCAGATTAACTAATAGTCTTCTAATCCTTTTTAGTTCCGCGTAAAAGGAACTGGTGCTTTCACTCAGATTGTCTCTTGTACGCATACTGGTAAAAATACTGAATGGAGAAGTTATGAATTCCTTTGCATTGACAGGAAGACCTATCCATGACATACTTACAGTTAGGCCAATAGTCCTTAAGAAGGTGCTTTTTCCGGACATATTTGATCCAGTCACTAGAGCCAGTTTTTTTTGCTCAAGTGACCAATCATTGGTAATCATTTCAGACGGATTGATTAGTGGATGCCCAATTGATGTAGCCTTAATAGTGCTTATGGACTCTATTAATGAAGGATACGTATAATTAGGATGCAAATAGGCATAGCCCCCCATGCTGACTAGCACTTCAAGTTCATGTACTGAGTGCACCCATTTTGTATATTCTGATTGATATTGTGTGCCCCATTTGGCTAACTGATGCCATGTCCATAGGTCAATGAAAAAAATCGGGTTAAGTAACCAATATAGAAAGTTCGCGCGTGAGTCTAGAAAATAAAGTAATTGCTGTAAGCGCTTCCAGGCCTTCAGGGCGGTCGGACCGATGGTTGTCTGATAATGCTGCAAGATTGATGAGCCTTTGGGGTCTAGTATCTGAACAAGTTCAATTACTGCTATGTAGCTCGCTAGTTTTCCTGAGAATGATGTTCCTGTGAAGCCGATGTGGGTTAGTCTGTTTTGATAGAAAAGCAAAACGCCAACATTGACAGGTAATATGCCGAGGACGATTTGAAAGGGTAAATCCCCAAACATCCATACAGCAAGTAACATTAATGTGGAAATGCTCAATAAACCTCCGATCGCAATTTGCAAGGTACTAAGCGGCGGGGGCGTGCTAATGATATCGTTTTCTGCTTGACCTGAAGGACTGAGTCTTAAAAAGGCCTGCCATTTTTGTCGCCAATCTAAAGCAGGAGAAAGCGTTTTGATGGCTTCCTGGCGGTCGATTGCCTTGATCTTGGTTAAGGGAGTGATGATTGCCTGACCGAGCGCTTCTGCACCAGATGCAAGTTCAGTTCTGTCCAACTGTTGATAGAGGGAACCTTTACCAAACAAATCTAGGTCGTCAGCAAAATCATGATCTGTAGGCAGCAAGTGATCGCCTTGCCGTTCCGCTAAAAATCCGAATTTTAACCGACCGAGTTCTTCCTTGTTGATAGCGATCATAGCCTCCAAAAAGGATAGTTGCTTTTTTATTTTCTGATGGCGATTTATGAAATAACTGAAAGCTGTCGTTGTTGCTCCGATTAACCAAAAGAAGGAAACTTCTTTAGTAGACAGGAGTAGGTATATTGAGTAGATAAGGAGTGCGAAAAAGGCAGTGCGCATCCAGCCAATTTGCAGAAACGACTTTTTAGTGCTTTTAAACTGTGCCGAGAATTGATCGACTCTACTGCTAAATAATTCAGCTAACTCCATACACAAAGTAATGGAGTATTAATCCTTCGTCATTGACTTTACACCATATTTTTCTGGAGCGTAAAGAAAACCAAAAGCTCGTGCTCCTCCTTTACTATGAACTTCATGATGGACGTAGTGTGCATTCATGATTCTTTTCATGTAAGCACTCTTTGCTTTAAATGATATTTTGATCCTACGATGGACGATTATATCATGGAAAATGAAGTAAAATAGGCCATATGCCAGGACACCAAAACCAACAAATCGTAACCAAAATACCTCTGGAATTTCAAAACCGACAACAATTAGCACGATAGATGGGATGCTGAAAACAACCGCAAAGAGGTCATTCATTTCGAGTGCATGTGGGTGGACTTTGTGGTGAGACCTGTGCCAAGACCATAGGATTCCGTGCATGACATATTTGTGAGTCGCCCAAGCAACTGCTTCCATGAAGAAAAATGTTCCCAGTACTAATAAGGTATTGATCAATAGTTGCATTTTCTAATATGCGAGTAGCCCTTCTTTCACTTCCTCCATCAGCCACATAGGTGTGCTTGTCGCACCGCAAATACCCACTGTGTTATCTATAGTAAACCAATCGCTCTTTATTTCTTCTTTATTTGATACAAAGTAAGTGTTGGGGTTATTTTGTTTGCAAATATTATAAAGGACTTTTCCATTTGAAGACTTGGTGCCTGATACAAATACGATGACATCAAAGTTTTTTGAAAACTCTCGTAGCTCTTTGTCTCGATTAGATACTTGACGACAGATTGTGTCATTTGAATTTACAGAGAAGCCTTCCGATTCTAGCCTTCCTTTAATGTCGTAGAAGTGATCAGTACTTTTGGTCGTCTGACTATATAGGGTAACCTGTTTAGGCATTTCTGCAAGGTTCAACTCATCAAAGCTTTGAAAGACTACTGCTTGATTCTGCGTTTGACCTAATAAGCCTACAACTTCTGCATGCCCGGGCTTTCCGAAGATGTATATCTGCTCTTTCTTATCGAAGGAATTTTTTATTCTGTTTTGGAGCTTCAGTACGACAGGACATGAGGCGTCGATCAATTCTAGATCATTTTCAATGGCAGTTTTATAAGTAGAAGGGGGCTCTCCGTGTGCTCTTATAAGCACTTTTTGTCCTTTGATGTTTTTCAGCTCCTCATATGAAATAATTTTAAGACCTTTTGCTTCTAGTCGTCTGACTTCTTCATCATTGTGGACGATATCTCCAAGGCAAAATAGGTGTCCTTCCTCATCAAGGATTTCTTCGGCCATTTCAATAGCGTACACGACACCGAAGCAGAAGCCAGAATTTTGATCGATATGAACCCCGAGATTTAACATAGCTTATTAACTAGATTTCTCTCTCGTTGTTCTAAGCAAATCAAATTTTTTGATAAAGGACTCGTACAAAAAAATATTCATCAAAAGAAGTAATAGTGCATACATGGAATCTTCTATAGGGATGGTGATAATTCTTGGTCCCATAATTTCAAGGTTATCGTACCAAACAACTGGTTCTGGAGTGATCGCTCCTGTAAGAACACCGTTTATCAACAAAAAAGGGATGAGGTGTATGAAGTAACCAATCCAAAATTTTGCCAGCCATAGAGGCTTGGTGTAGGATACAATCAGTAAGAATATACCGGTAAAAAGGAAGTTGTAAAATGTATAAGTCTGCTCTGAGTGCAAAAGAGCAACGATCAGGAGTATGATTCCTAAAATAAACTGAGCAGGGAAGATCCACTTTGGATTATCTACTTTGGGTAAAAAATACCAAACACATTCATAAATAAAGACACTTGCGAAAGGTACAGTAAGGAAAAATAGCCATTCTTCTATGGGAAGATTCACTATGAAAAGGCCAGATAAATATTCCCGGTTGAATCCCCAAATACCTGCTTGTGTAAAGAATACATCCCAAATAATAAAGAATGTTGCTGTGATAATAATTGCCGGAAAAAGTGCTTTCCACTTCTTGGCATACTGAAGTCTGCTTTCAAAAGACTGAGCTAGCGGGTAGGCTATGGTAAATACATGCAAAAGAAGATATAAGTACTTCATCAAATCATGCCTAATCGGTGCTTCGTATAAGTTTCTAGTAGGAGTATCAATTTATGGAGATCGGGTATTCGAATTCTCTCTAGTTGAATACGGGTAGGTGGAAGACTTTTTATCTTTTTGAATAGCTGCAGGTAATAGATATAAGCTAAGTATACGCCCAATTTTGCGCCTTTAGGGAGCGCCTTGATGCCTACCAATGCAGCGTCAAAATCAGCTTGGATATCTGCCTCTATTAGCTGTTTATCTTTATCTGTGAATTGGTCAAAATCAACGTCTGGAAAGTAAGTCCGACCTCTCTCGTCAAAATCGCTCTTGATGTCCCGAAGAAAATTCACTTTTTGAAATGCGGCCCCTAGTCTTTTCGCTGAAGGCTTGAGGCGATCGTACGAAGCTTCGTCTCCATCAAGAAATACGCGCAAACACATCAAGCCTACCACCTCGGCGGACCCGTAAATGTATGTTTCATAGCCCTCCTGATCGTAAGAAGCTTTGTCAAGATCCATTTCCATCGAAACAAGAAAGGCCTCTATTAGCTCTTTCTCAATCTTGTATTGATTGGCGATCAATTGAAAGGCATGCAGTACTGGATTAAAACTAATTTTTTCGGCTATTGCAGTGTACGTATCTGCTTTGAAGCGAGCAAGAAGCGTCCTTTTGTCATTGTCATGAAAAGTATCTACAATTTCATCTGCGTACCTGACGAATCCGTAGATCGCATAAATAGGTAGATGATAGGCTTTATCAAGTGTCTTGATTCCCTTTGTAAAAGATGTAGAATACATCTCAGTAATCAACTTGCTGCAAGCAAGGGTTGATTGCGAATAGAGATCCTTGTGGTCCATGTGTGCTAATTAACGGAAGTCTTTTGCTATTTCTTTTGCTACAACCTCTCCCGATATCAAAGAAGGGGGTACGCCCGGTCCTGGTACGGTCAATTGACCTGTGAAATAGAGATTTTTGAGCTTTTTGTTTTTCAAAGAAGGCTTCAATATGGCTGTTTGCATAAGCGTATTGGCTAATCCGTACGCGTTTCCTTTGTAGCTATGGTAATCAGCTTTAAAGTCATTGTGTGCATAGCTGCGTTTCACGACTAAGTGGTCTCTAATATTAGTACCACAAAAGGCTTCCAACCGATCCATTGATGAGTCAAAATACTTTTCGCGTACTACCTCTGTATCTTCCAGGTCAGGAGCCACAGGAATCAGAATCATCAGGTTTTCACTGCCCTTTGGAGCTACAGTATCGTCTGTTTTTGAAGTCGCAGATGTGTATAGCAATGGCTTACTTGGCCATTTTGGATCTTCATAAATTTCTTTTGCGTGGACATTAAAGTCCTCGTCGAAGAAGAGCGTATGGTGCAGGAGCTTAGGCAGCTCTTTGTCAACACCAAGGAAGAAAAGTAAAGATGAGGGAGCCATTGTTCTTTTATCCCAGTAGTCCTCGCTGTAATTGCTGTACTCACTGGCTAGAATATTTCGATCCAGGTGGTGATAATCAGCACCTCCTACTACTATCTCGGCATCAAAATCTCCTTGTGAAGTGAGCACTTTTGTGATGGATTTGTTTTGATAGGTGAAGCCTATGACTTCGTGGTCAGTTTTTAATGTAACACCCAATTCTTCAGCTAAACTGACCATTCCTTTGACTACCTCAAACATTCCTCCTTTTGGATACCAAGTACCCAAAGAGATATCTGCGTAGTTCATCAGGCTGTATAAAGCAGGTGTACTGTCGGGGGTTGCACCAAGGAACAAGATCGGAAATTCAATGAGCTCCCTTAATTTGGGGTGCTTGAAGAAACGGTGGACATGCTTTCGCATTGAAGTAAAGACATCCATTCGAAGTAACCCATAAAGTAGGCGCAGGTCTACAAATTCCAGCAACGAACGGCTAGGCTTGTAGACTAAGTCATTGATTCCGACTTGATATTTGTATTCAGCCTGAGCAAGAAACTGTCTTAATTTCTTGGCGCTTCCGGCTTCGATTCGCTCAAATAATGCTTCGATTTCCGGCATTTGAGCTGGAATAGGGATTAGCTCATCTTTGAACTTGACCGCATAAGATGGGTCGAGCCGAATAAGTTCGTAGTAATCTGATGGCTTCTTTCCAAAGTTGCCAAAAAACCGTTCAAAGACGTCTGGCATCCAATACCAGGATGGGCCCATATCGAAACGAAAGCCAGACTCTTCGAAGAATCTGGCTCGACCGCCTGGTTGGCTATTTTTTTCAAGGATTGTTACGTTGTTACCTTGCTTGGCAAGGTGGCATGCTGCGGATAAACCGGCAAACCCCGAACCTATCACGCAAATGTTCTTAGACATGAGTTTTAGTTCTTGTAAGCGTAGACTTTAAGGTCAGACTTAAGTTCTTTTCTTGCAATATGAATTCTATTTTTCACCGTTCCAATCGGAATGTTCAATCTTTCGGCGATTTCGTGATATTTGAATCCACGATAATGCATCATGAATGGCACCTTGTAGGCGTCTTGTAGTTTATCGATGGCTTCAGTGATATCGTCCATGGTAAACTTGTTAAAGGCATGATTAGTTATCTGACTTCCTGGACTATTTATGAAGTGAAGATTTTCCGTTGTGTCGATGAAAGTGTTTCTCCTCATCATTCGCTGATAATTGGTGATGAATGTATTTTTCATGATCGTATACATCCATGCCTTCAGGTTAGTGCCTTCAGTAAATTTTTCACGGTTGGTGTAGGCTTTGACTATTGTCTCCTGCAAAAGATCATCTGCATCTTCTCTGTCTTTTGTGAGTTTTAAAGCGAATGGCTTTAAGGCGGGTGTTAAAGAGTCGATATGGTATCCAAATTCGAGAGCAGTCATGATCTTTTGGGTTTTGTTCAATTAAATGTATTAATTATTAAACAAAATCGCAAGGTTTTGTTTAAGAAATATCAACATACGTTAAACACTAAACGTGTATCTACATGTAAAAATACTGTGAGGAATAAAAAAAGCCCCTTTTTGGAGCTTGATTTAGATAGACGGTTATTTTACTTGTTTTTTGCTGTTTAAGCTTATTTGAGCATAGCTAAACAAATAGTTAGACTACTTCCTTCTTATTTTCTTCCACAAACTTTACTAATTCATCAATTCTATTGAAGATTGAAACATTCTCAGGAAGCTGAAGGTCTTGACCAATCACTTGATACCCAGAAAGTAGGATGGATGAGTCAGGGAATTTTGCTCCTAGTGTATTGACATAGGTTTGAATGTGTGATGGGCCAGGAGTGGAAGTAATCACTGTGATAATAAAATCCGGTTTATGAATCTTACATAATTCTTCCAGGTCGACCATTGGTAATGACTGACCCAAGTAGATTGAGCGATTTTGCCGCGCTTTGATGACGTAATCAGCAAACAGTAAGCTCATCTCATGCAATTCTCCTTCCGGCAAAAAGAGAATATACTTCTTGGATTTCACCGCACTACTCACATATTGGTTATCGATTGCAACAATAAGTTTCTGACGAACTAGGTTGGAAATGAAGTGTTCTTGTGCTGGGTTGATAGCCCCGGTTTGCCATAGGATACCAATTTTCGACAGGAAGGGGTAAATAATATTGAGCATAGTCTTCTCAAACCCTAACTTCTGGATATTAGTTGACATCAGCCTCTCAAACCTATCCTCATCTAGATCTACCATACAGATTGTCAAAGCATGGATTTGTTCGGGATATCTCAAGCTGATTTCCGTGAGGCGCAAAACTTCTCGTTGGATATCTCCCTCGTTCATTAGGGATATCTTGGAAATTTTGAATCCATTTTCCTTTAGTAAGGATACATTGAGAATTAGTTTTAAATCATTATCGTCGTAGAAACGAATGTTTGTGCCTGTCCGCTTCGGCTGAATCAACTCATATCTCTGTTCCCAAATACGTATAGTATGGGCTTTAATTCCTGATAAATGCTCTAAATCTTTAATAGAAAACGTACCCATCCTTTCTTATTTCCTGTCTTATTTGATGAATAAACTGGTATTTTTCTGTTTTGTTTATCAGACCTAGTAAAAAAGTATTACTGCTGTGAAGTAAGCAAGTTGACTGATAATAAGCGCGATTGCGGGTTTTGACGGTGAATTTTTGATCGTTTTGATAAAGACATATTGCATAAAAGCACTGATAAACCACCAAGCAAAGTAATTCTCGATAGGAATACCGTCACCAACCCACGTCCAGTACTCCAGCTTGATTGCTACTATTTCGATAAAAAAGTCGAGGAACAGCATCATGGTAGCACCGAGAATAATTTTATAAAAAAGAGTTTGTGAAATGTGTGAGGCAATAGTACCTGTGAGAGCGGCTAGCATAAACCAGTTAATGCCAATGACTAGAGGTACACCTAATAATTTTGGTCCAAGCACAGAGCTGTAACTGTATTGACCAAATGGAATGCCGGTATGAACGCCTACTATTTCTACAGCCATTCCTATGCTGAAAGCGATGCCAAAAAATATTGCAGCAGATCGGTAGGGTTCTGTATGTCTTGCCAGAAGCAAAGCACTTATCAGTAGGTTGACGGGTGTTAAGCTGATTGTAAGTGCAGACGTATCGGGTGACAGCGAGCCAACAATCCCCACAAAGTGGAGAATGATAATGATAAAAATAGAAGAATTAATTGATTTAAAATTCATACTCTTAGCTTAACCGAGATAGATTTGTTTGGTTAACATTAATCAATGAAAATGATAGTTTACAATGTGACAGTAAATGTGGCGCAAGAGGTTGCTGCTGAATGGCTAGAATGGATGAAAGCTGACCATATACCAAAAGTAATGGCCACAGGGCATTTTGTGAATAGTAAGATGCTGAAAATGCTAAGTGAGCACCCTGATGCCGATGGCAGCACGTATGCCATTCAATACTACAGTAACTCCATTGAAGAGTTAAATAATTACCTGAATAACAAGGCATCAGCATTGCAAAAGGAGCACATTGACAAATACGGTGATCGTTGTCTAGCGTTTAGGACGATACTAGAGGAAATCTAAGTTGCAATTAGTCCAGTTGTCTTCCATGACGGCATCATACTTTTTGTAAAAATTGATTGCGGGCTCGTTCCAATCTAGTACTTGCCACATCATACCGGTACATTGTGTGGATTTGCCTATGGCAATGGTGGCTTCAAATAGTTGTTTTCCAAAGCCGTTTCCCCTCTCTGCTTCAGTCACAATTAGATCTTCGAGGTAGATCCTTTTTCCTTTCCAGGTTGAATACCTGTAGTAGTAAATGCTGGCGCCAATTATCACGTCACCTTTTTCGGCAACTATAAATCCAAATATTGGATTGTCCCCAAATCCATCAACCACCATTTTCTCGATGGTATTGCTTACTTGATCTAGTGAGTGCTCGTAGGTAGCAAGCTCTTTGATCAGATTTAGTAAAGCAGGAAGGTCTTTATGTTGTCCCGTTCGAATGTTGGTCATAATTTAAAAAGGGTTACTCAGCTCTGGTTGGGCTAAGTAACCGTTAATAGGTATCATTACATTTTTTCCTTAGCAATCTCAGGAAGCACTCCCATGTTGTACCAAGCAAATGCAAAACGGTCTGCCCATTGATCGATTTGTTTTGAAACAGGTGTACCTGCACCATGACCCGCATCAGTTTCTATTCTGATCAATACCGGGCTGTTTCCAGTGTGTTTTTCCTGTAGCTCAGCTGCGAACTTGAACGAATGCGCTGGCACAACCCGATCATCATGATCTGCAGTGGTTACCATTGTGGCTGGATAAGCTGTATTGGCTTTCACATTATGTACTGGCGAGTATCCACGTAGGTACTCAAACATTTCTGCTGACTCTTCTGAAGTGCCATAATCATACGCCCATCCAGCACCGGCTGTGAATTTGTGGTATCTAAGCATATCCATTACGCCGACTGCAGGAAAGGCAACCTTTGCAAGGTCAGGTCTTTGCGTCATCGTCGCACCGACTAGCAGACCTCCATTAGACCCGCCAGCAATTGCCAGGTAATCAGATGAGGTGTACTTTTCACTGATCAAATATTCGCCAGCAGCAATAAAGTCATCAAACACATTTTGTTTTTGCATTTTAGTGCCAGCTACGTGCCATTCTTCACCATACTCTCCACCACCACGTAAGTTGGGCTGCGCATAAATACCTCCATTTTCTAGCCACAAGATTCTGGCGGTGCTAAAAGAAGGTGTCAAGCTGATATTAAAACCTCCGTATGCATACAGATATGTTGGGTTCTTGCCATTCAATTCTAACCCTTTTTTATGTACGATGAACATTGGAACTTTCGTGCCGTCTTTACTGGTGTAGAAAACCTGCTTGGTTTCATAATCCTCAGGCTTGAAGTCTACTTCAGGCTTTTTGTATAAAGTACTAATGCCAGAAGCGATATCATACTTGAATATTGTCCTTGGGTAGGTAAATGATGTAAAGGAATAATACAAGAAGTCCTCTGAGTCTCGGCCTCCAAAACCATTCGCACTTCCTATACCTGGTAACTCTACATCTCTGATTTTATCTCCTTGCAAGTCATACTGCATTACGATATCCTTGGCATCCATCATATATCCAGCGAAGATGTAACCACCTGCAGTGTTTGCGCCTAGTACATTTTCAGTTTCCGCAATTAGATCGACCCAAGTATCGACTGTTGGGTTTGCGATGGTCGTTTCAATAATTCTTTTGTTGGGTGCATTTAAGTTTGTCTGAAGTATTAAGCGCTCTCCATCGGTCGTAAGCACACGCTTTTCGCTAGAGAGATTGGTATCTATTTCAATGATTTTCGAATTTGGTTTCGAAAGATCCTTCACAAATAAAGCATTACCACTGGTGCTTTGGGCTCCAGAGATCACTAGGTATCTATTATCCTCTGTGACATATCCTGAGATATAACGAAAGGGTTGCACCTCACCACCAAAAACTAATTGATCTTCTGATTGGGCGGTGCCTAGTTTATGATAGTACAGCTTATGCACTTGTGTCTTGGCTGATAGCTGGCTGCCATCGGTCGGGACGTCATATGAGCTGTAGTAGAAGCCGTCATTTTCTAGCCACGATAAACCTGAAAACTTAACGTTTTGCAATGTGTCCTCCACGATAGCTCCAGTCTCAGTGTTCATGATCAGTGCTTTTCTCCAATCTGAACCACCTATCGAAATCAGATAGCCAAAGAGACTTCCATCATCAGTAAATGATGAACTTGCAAGAGAGATAGTACCATTGTCAGAAAATGTATTGGGATCTAAGAACACTTCAGCATTTTCCTCGCCGGACATGGACCGATACATTACACTTTGATTTTGTAATCCATCATTTTTATAGAAATACTCATAATCTCCATGTTTTGTGGGAGCGGAAGCCCGTTCAAAGTCAAAGAGCTTCGTCAGTCTGTCTTTTAGGTTCTGGCGGTAGTCGATCTTATTCAAATACGAGAAAGTGACTTTATTTTGAGCGGAGACCCAGTCGGCAGTTTCTTCTGATAAATCGTCTTCAAGCCATCGGTAAGGGTCGGGTACGTCGACACCAAAATAGGAGTCAACCGTATCGACTTTATCTGTTACTGGATAGGCTAGATTGCTTGCGGCGGGTCCCGAATCAGGGGATGATTGACAGCCTGCAATTACTAGTGTTGCGACTGCCATTGTAGTTAAAGAGCTTCTTGACATAATCGATTTTTTTGACTAAAGTACTCAAACGAAGAAGATTTTTGCAACAGGTTTTCGCTAAGCGGTCAAAGTCGTATGCTTTTGAATCCTGTGTAGGGAACGAGCACTTCTGGAATGAGTATTTCATTCTCAAGCTGATTGTTCTCCAAAAGGGCTGCTAAAATACGTGGTACCGCCAGTGCACTTCCATTTAAAGTATGGGCAAGTTGTTTTTTTCCGTCAGCAGTTTTGTATCTGAGTTTCAACCTATTAGACTGAAAGGCTTCGAAATTTGAGACTGAACTTACTTCAAGCCATTTTTGCTGCGCAGCCGAGTAGACCTCAAAGTCGTACGTCAGAGATGAAGTAAACCCCAGGTCTCCTGCACACAGTTTTAAGATGCGATAAGGTAGGCCAAGGCTGGCTACAAGCGACTCTACATGAATTATCATTTGTTCTAGCGCCGCTTCAGAAGCTTCTGGGGTAGACAGTTGGACGATTTCAACTTTATCAAATTGATGTAGTCGATTTAATCCTCTTACATGTGCTCCCCAAGAGCCGGCTTCTCTTCGAAAACAAGGCGTATACCCAACATGCCGGACTGGTAAATCCTTCTCATCTAGAATGACATCTCGATACATATTGGTTATCGGAACTTCTGCCGTTGGGATCATGTACAGTCCGGTGTCTTCAATGTGATACATCTGACCTTCCTTATCTGGTAACTGACCTGTACCATAGCCAGACGCTTCATTTACAATAATCGGGGGTTGCACTTCCTGAAACCCTTTTTCAATTGCTTGATCTAAAAAATAGTTGATTAAAGCCCTAACAAGTCGTGCCCCTTCTTTTTTGTAGAATGGGAATCCTGCGCCTGCTACTTTATTTCCTAATTCAAAGTCAATCAAATCATATTTAGCAATCAAATCCCAATGAGGCACGGCATAAGAAGGAAGCTCAGGCATGATGCCGGCTGTTTTGATGATCTCATTGTCTTCCTCATTTTTACCTGCTGGGACTATTGAGTTGGGGATATTTGGTATGTTATACAGCAGTTTAATAAGTTCAGCTTCGTCTTCTTGCAATTTTTCGCCTAATTGTTTCGACTTGGATTTTAGCTCACTTGTTTGTGCTTTGATAGCTTCCGCCTCAGCCAATTGCCCGTCTTTCATAAGCCCACCGATTTGTTTCGCCAATTGATTTGAATTGGCGAGAAGCTCATCTAAGTTTTGCTGTGTTTTTTTTCGTTGGTTGTCCTTATCAATTATTTCAAGCAGAAGATCTTCGGCTTCGGTAATACCTCTTTTATGTAAACCCTCTTTGTACGACTCGAGATTTTCTCTGATGTTAGAAACAAGCAACATGGCTAAAACGATTAATTGTGAGAGACAAAAATAGGGTAAGCAAAGAAGTGACAATAGAAAATTTGCAGATTATACTACTATAATAAAAAGAATGAATAGTTTGTGTACTATCGCTTAACTACATATTATTGTATGTCCATTCACAGCGACATCAGAATTCGCACCTCGTACGGCTCTGAAATTTTTATATCACATCACATTTCTGATAACACAATCATCACTCGATCATTCGATTAATTTATGTACACATTAGACGATCTAAACGTCAGGTTACTTTCTGAACTCAAAGAAATTGCAGAAGAGCTAGGCGTAAAGAATGCCAAAAAGGCACCCAAAAACGACCTTGTTTATATGATCCTTGACCATCAGGCAACCTTGCCAGATAGCGAGATCAATAAAATCAACAAAGGGAAACAAGTAGAAAAGCCATCTGAACCTTCTTCAGAGGAAAAAGCGGAGACTCCCAGGCCAAAAAGGAGAAAGAACGTAAAAGACCCTAAAGACAGCAAAAAACCAGTTGAAAAGCCTGTTGAAAAATTGGCAAATCCTACTGATGGAAATGCGGAAGAGCTACTTAAATCACTGGATATGGAGCTAGAGGGAGCCCCAAAGAAAGAACAACGTACTCCAAACAGAGAGCCAAGAAAGAAGCAAGAACAAGCGACTGAAGGTGAAGGTGAAGGTGAAGGTGAAGGTGAAGGTGAAGGTGAAGTGGCTGAACAGAGCCAAAACAAGCCAAGAAGAGAAAAAAGACCGACTGAGTCTGATGAGGAACGCGCCCAGAGACAGAAGGAAAGAGACGAAAGAAATGCTAGACGTGAGGAACATGCCCAAAACATAAAAGACTTTGAGGGACTGATCAACAACGAAGGTGTTTTGGAGATCATGCAAGATGGTTACGGCTTTTTGCGATCAAGTGACTACAATTATCTTGCTTCACCTGATGATATATATGTATCACCTTCTCAGATCAAATTATTTGGTCTGAAGACTGGGGACACTGTTTGTGGTGAAATTAGACCGCCTAAAGATGGAGAGAAGTATTTCGCTCTGCTGAAGGTAGATTCAGTGAATGGAAAGACGACAGAAGAGATTAGAGATCGCGTTGCTTTCGAATATTTGACGCCTCTGTTCCCTGAGGAGAGATTAAAGCTTAGCGGCAAACCTGATAATTACTCAGCTAGAATACTAGATATGTTTGCTCCGATCGGTAAAGGGCAGAGAGGGATGATAGTTGCTCAGCCAAAAACAGGTAAAACAGTATTGCTCAAAAACATAGCGAATGCTATTGCTGAGAATCACCCGGAAGTTTATCTGATGATCTTATTGATCGATGAGCGACCAGAGGAAGTAACTGATATGGCACGCTCAGTAAAGGCTGAAGTGGTTGCTTCTACTTTTGATGAGCAAGCCGACCGACACGTTAAAGTGGCGTCAATTGTACTTGAGAAAGCAAAAAGAATGGTAGAGTGTGGTCACGATGTTGTGATCCTTCTTGATTCGATCACTCGACTAGCCAGAGCTTACAACACTGTGGTACCTTCATCTGGAAAAATCTTGTCTGGTGGTGTAGATGCAAATGCTCTTCATAAACCCAAAAGATTCTTTGGAGCTGCTAGAAATGTAGAAAATGGTGGATCGTTGACAATCATTGCTACCGCGCTTATTGAAACCGGTTCCAAAATGGATGAGGTGATCTTTGAAGAATTCAAAGGAACTGGTAATATGGAACTTCAGCTTGATCGTAAGCTTTCCAATAAAAGAGTTTATCCTGCTATTGATGTTCCTTCTTCTGGTACGAGACGTGAAGATCTATTAATGGATAAAGAAGAACTAAGAAGAGTATGGATACTCCGTAAATTCATGTCTGATATGACTAGCGTTGAAGCTATGGAATTCCTACAGGATAGAATGAAAGGAACCAGAAACAATGATGAGTTTTTGGTGTCGATGAATAAATAATCGTACTCAAGCTACTAAGAATAAAAAAAGGGACTCATTGTCCCTTTTTTTATTCTTTCACGTCTACTTTATTCTTTTCCGTCTACGAAGTCCTGCAGGTATTTGAAGTGCTCGGTGAGTTGGCCATCTTTTGTAATCGTTGCTTTCTCAATGATTTTGAACTCATCATTGCCCAAGAGGTGCGGTAGTACATTGTGTAGTAGCTCTGTGCCAAAACTTTCTGAAGCATCACGAGGCAATTCACAAGGCAGGTTGTCTATTGCCATAACGGTTATATTAGCCTCGTCTGATAAGGCAGGTTCTACAGCATCTTCGCTGGGATTATAGTCATATAACGGATCGTCAATTGTTGTCGGCATCTTGGTGGAAGGGATCGAGCCTTCTATATCGCAAGTAATATCAGCTATCAGGTTAGTCTTAAAGTCTCCGTGTAATATGTCCTGCCGATTGAAAAGTACAGGTTGATCAGGAGACCAGAAGGCTCCTGCGATAAGTATGTCCGCATGTCTCGTATATTTCACAAAATCACCCTTGTATTCCGAAGGAGTATTGTAAAATTCATTTCGGCTGAATTCGCCTCCCTTTATTCTTTGATGGTAATCTCTAGAATTTAATACTGTAAAGACAGGTGTATCAAAATGCTCGTCAATAAATGCTTTTGGGGTAACTTTAGAAATGCCCATACCAAGAAGTACTTCCATGGCTCCTTTGGAAACTCTTCCGCCTCCCGACAGTGCAATCTTGATATTTGGTAACTTAACTTTCGGGTATTCACTTTTTAGATCTTCCAAGTCAAAACATTCATTTGCTCTTCTGATGCTATATAGATTATATCTTTTTCCGAATGCCCATATGGCGTTATAGGCCCCGACGATACCAGCCCATCTACCAAAGGCAATTATTCTTTTTCCATTGGTATCTAGTAATGCCTCATAATCAATCATTCGGATCTTCTTGTCGAGGATTGCATTGAGCAACTCTCTGTTGTAGGGCTGTTTTTTGATCGTATGAGAAAAGAAGAAGTAAGTTTTGTCCGGTATCAGCTCCTCGATGGGCACTTCCTTGACACCCAATAGAATGTCACAATCATCTACTTGGTCGCTAGTTTGAATACCGTACTGCTCATAAGTGGAATCCTCAAAGCATCTGATAGGGCTCCTCTGAGCTACTACCTCTAGTGAGTCATACTTTTCTAGACACTGCGCTGCCTGTGCAGGTGTCAGAGCTACTCTTTTGTCAATCGGTATTTTGCCTTCTTTGATGATTCCTATTTTGGTCATAGTAGATTTGTTAAAGCGCAAAATTAACAAAAGGGGATAGATGCTCGATTATATTATTCTTTTCATCTCGTGGGGGGTCTATTTTTTCACTCATTCGCTGCTTGCATCTTCAGAAAGTAAAAGGAATTTTATCGGAGAGGGTCGCTTATCTAAGCGTACTTATCGACTGTCATACTCAATCATCAGTATGATTGGATTGATATTGATTATATGGTTACAATACTACTTACGGAGTGCTTCCTTATTTGCGCCAAGTTATTTGACCTGGATGACTGCAGGGGTACTATTCTGCCTAGGAGCAAATGTGTTAAGCAAGTCTTTCAAGAAGATTTCAATAACAGCGTTTTTGGGTCTGCAAGTAGAAGGAGATCATAAATTGGTCAAAGAGGATATCCACCAATATGTGCGCCATCCGATATACTTAGGAACGATATTGATTTTTATAAGCCTGGTGATTGCGATCAGAACTGACCTGATAGTGGTCTCTTTGTTTGCTGTTTTCATCTATCTTCCAATCGGAATTATACTCGAAGAAGACAAGTTAGTAAAGGAGTACGGGGCAGATTATCTTACTTACAGGCAGGAAACAAAGTCCATTTTCCCCAAATGGAAGTATCTACTGATCGTTCTTTTTTAAGTCATCAAGGTCATCTCTCTCCTTGAACTTTTTGTCTTCGACGTTCTTATTGAGGAATTTATTGATTTTGTCGATCTCGAATGAGGATTTTATCTCTCCGAAGGAATCAACTTCAAAAGAGAGGCCTTCTAAATCCTTATGCACTTTAGGTTTTTCTTGTTTTGCCATTATTTTCCATCGTTTGATAACTCAAACGAATCAATTGCAATTTTGATTCGTTTGTTGATTTCTGAGTGTCCGAGTAGCTCCATGATTAGGCCTAGATCTGGGCCGCCGGGTTGTCCAGTTAAAGCAACTCTAAGCAGTTGCATGTACTTACCAGCACTGAGCGCTAGTTTTGTCCCAGTTTCCATGTACTGTTGCTTTATCTTTTCGCTTGTATTATGCTGCTCGGACAATGAATCAGCGAATGTGCTCATTAGCATTTTTGCTTCATCATCATATTTCTTTCTTACCACCTTTTCATCATAGGCTTTTGGTCTTTCAAAGAAAATAAGACTTTCTTCAAGCAGTTCGTGCTTGAAGGTTACGCGGGTTTTAAGCGTCTCAGCAATTAATGTAGCCGTGGGAGCATCAATCTGGATCTCTTTTTTAGTAAAAAGTTCGTCTATAAGGAATGAACCAAGCAATTCGCTATCTGATGCGTTAAGGTACTGTTCATTAAACCATTTTGCTTTTTCATAATCGAATTTCGTACCCGATTTACCTACTTTCTCCAATGAAAAGATACTGGTCAGCTCTTCAAGAGAAAATATTTCTTTGTCAGATCCTGGATTCCATCCCAGCATCACCAAAAAATTAATAAGGGCTTCGGGGAGAAAACCACACTCGCGGAAACCTTCAATAGTAACCTTCGAAGTTGGGTCGGTCCAGCTAAGAGGAAAGATGGGGAACCCACCTTTATCAGCTGCACGCTTACTCAGCTTTCCATTTCCATCTGGTTTTAGGATCAATGGTAAATGAGCAAATTTTGGCATAGTGTCTGCAAACCCTAGACTCTTATAAAGGAGAACGTGTACAGGGGCAGAAGGTAACCATTCCTCTCCGCGGATTACATGAGAGATCTTCATCAAGTGATCGTCGACTACGTTGGCAAGATGGTAGGTAGGGAGTCCATCTGATTTCATGAGAACCTTATCATCTAATGTAGATGAGTGCACCACGATGTGTCCACGGATCTCATCAAAGAAGCGAATTTCTTCCTTTGCGGGGACCTTAAGTCGGACCACGTAGGGTTGACCTTCTGAGATACGTTTTTCAGTTTCTTCAGGCGACAATGTCAGAGAATTGGTCATTGTTAGCCTTGAGCTTGAGTTATAGTGCAGATTTGCAATACCGGCTTCTTTTAAGCGGTTTCGCATAGCTTCTATTTCATCGGAGCTATCAAAAGCAAGGTATGCAGCATCAGCTTCTAGGAGTTTTTTTGAGTAGGAAGCGTAAATCTCTTTTCTCTCGGATTGCCTATAAGGAGTATAAGGGCCACCAGTGGTTACACTTTCATCTGGAGTAATACCTACCCAGCTAAGGGCATTGAGTATGTATTGCTCTGCACCTTCTACAAATCTATTTTGATCAGTGTCTTCGATTCTCAAAATAAACTGACCACCATGCTTTCTTGCAAACAGGTAGTTAAAAAGGGCAGTTCTGACACCGCCAATATGTAGGCCTCCGGTAGGACTAGGGGCAAACCTGACGCGTACGTCACTCATAGGTTAATTATTTAGGCTTTTTACGGCTAGTTTTCGACTGAAGCGATACAAGATATCTCAACATTGACATTTTTAGGCAAGGTACTAACAGCTACAGTTTCTCTTGCAGGAGCGGGATCGCTGAGGTAGGAACCGTACACTTCATTTACTTGGCTAAAATCCTCCATAGATTTTAGAAAAATAGTGCATTTCAGTACCTGGTTAAAATCCGTATGAGCCTCATGAAGGATCGATTGTAAATTCTTCATGACTTGGTGCGTTTCTGATACAATTGAATCTTGAATCAACTGGCCAGTAGATCGATCAATTGCGATTTGTCCAGAGACAAAAAGAAGGCCATTTGATAAAATTGCCTGGCTATATGGACCAATTGGCTCTGGCGCGTCTTGGCTATTTATTTCTTTTTTCATATTACTCTACAGTTACAGATTTGGCGAGATTTCTCGGTTGGTCAACATTACAGCCTCTCATGATTGCAATGTGATATGAAAGTAATTGTAAAGGAACGACTGAAACGAGAGGCATTAAAGCTTCATGGGTAGCGGGGACTTCGATCGTGAAGTCTGCCATTTTTGGGATCAGTACATCGCCTTTAGTTACAATCGCAATCACGACACCTTTACGAGCCTTAACTTCTTGAATATTAGATACAATCTTGTCGTATGAGCTATCTCTTGTTGCTATCACTACCACAGGCATCTTTTCATCTATTAATGCTATGGGGCCATGTTTCATCTCAGCAGCAGGATAACCTTCAGCATGGATGTATGATATTTCTTTAAGTTTCAGCGCTCCTTCTAAGGCCACAGGAAAGTTATAACCCCTTCCTAGATATAGGAAATTGGAAGCGTCTTTAAATTCTGCAGCTATTTTTTTAATCTGCTCATTATTTTCTTTGAGCAATTGGCCAACCTTAGCTGGAATGCTACTCAACTCATGCAGGAGCTCGTAGTATTTATGGCTTGAAAGAGTGTCCTTCCTTTGAGATATACGCAGGGCGATCATCGACAACACTGACAACTGACCAGTAAACGCTTTAGTAGAGGCTACACCAATTTCAGGTCCTGCGTGCAGGTACGCACCTTCATCTGTCATGCGAGCTATTGAGGAGCCCACAGCATTTACTATACCTAGAATAATTGCCCCTTTGCTCTTTGCAAGTTCAAGAGCTGCTAAAGTGTCAGCTGTTTCACCAGATTGAGAAATAGCTATCACAACATCGCCTTTGTTAATGACGGGGTTTCTGTATCTGAATTCAGAAGCATATTCTACCTCGACGGGAATCCGGCATAACTCTTCGATAATATACTCAGCCACCAATCCTGCATGCCAGGAAGTACCACATCCAAGAATTATTATTCTCTTTGCATCGACCAGTGCGTCAGAAAATTTATTTATTCCACCAAGGGTCAAAGTTCCTTTTTCCGCATTTAACCGTCCGCGCATAGTATCTGCGATGGAGGTTGGTTGCTCAAAAATCTCTTTCAGCATGAAATGCTCGTAACCTCCTTTTTCTATCTCCTCAAGTTGTAGTTCAAGCTTCTGGATATAGGGGGTTTTCTTTACATCTTTAATATCCTTTATTGTATAAGAATCTCTATCTAAAACGGCTATTTCGAAGTCGTTGAGATAAATAACTTCATCAGTATATTCTATGATTGGAGTCGCATCAGAAGCGATGAAGAATTCGTCTTTACCTAAGCCAATAACCAGAGGACTTCCCTTTCTTGCTGCGATTAGCCGATCTGGTTCTTCTTCCGATAGAAGCACGATCGCATAGGCACCAACAATTTTATTGAGTGCCTGACGTACAGCTGTTTCAAGATTAACCTGATTATTGTCTTTGATGTCTTGTATAAAGGCAACTAGTACTTCGGTATCCGTGTCACTTTCGAATCGATACCCTTTTTTTATGAGCTCTTTTTTTATGGGCTCGTAATTTTCTATTATACCATTATGTATGATAGAAATCTTGTGGTCTGAGGATAAATGTGGGTGCGCATTACGATCGTTAGGTTCCCCGTGTGTGGCCCATCTGGTATGACCAATGCCAATTGTGCTTTTGCTTTGATTTAATCCAAGTTGCTTTTTCAGGACTTCTACCTTGCCCATTTTCTTTGAGATGGTGAGCTTTCCATTTTCGATCAAGCCAATCCCGGCACTATCGTATCCACGATATTCCAACCGCTCTAATCCTGTAATAATAACTTCCTGAGCATTTCTATGCCCTAAGTAGCCTACTATTCCACACATAACTTAGTTGATTTTTGTGTAATAAATTACAAGTTTATTGGCGTCAGGGGATAGACTTGATTCTCGCAAAGAGAGAAATCTATTAGGTGTTAAGACTAACCCCTCGGTAATTAGTGTTGAGTCTTGCTGATAAATATTATACAGGGATTCTACAAAGAACGTGACGTCAGCATTATACTCAGAGGAATCGCTATTGAAACTACCAAGTTGAATTTCAGGCGTTCTTGTCGTGTACCAGTCATTACTGATAATGATTGTCCCTAATGGTCGCGTAAGAATTCCTTCTCCTCGAAAACCATACGTCTCGTCATAGAAATAGTAACGGAGTTCTTCACTTACAAAGCTTCTTCGTGTAGGAGTAGCTGTACTAATGACCGCGTTATTTATTAAAATCCGATCACTTGAAGTGATAAATGCTATTACTTCCTCTAAATCTAAATAAGTAAAAACACCAAATAAAGGGCTTATGGCCTGTTGGCCACTTGGAGAATCAAACAGTGATCGGTCTGCAATGCTGTTTAGTTGACTCGCTGACCTGTCAATATCGACGTTTGAGAAACTGTTGGTACCAAAGACCAATTTTGTCTCAAAGACCAAAGTATCATAGCTCGTGTAAAGCACAAATTCTGTGCTATCAACTCGTTTGTCAAAAGAAATCGCAGTCTGATTTCCAACCACAGGACTTAACGCAATTTTGGTCGTATAACCACTACTTACCTCAGGGTTATCAGAATTCATTTCTCGAAAAAGTCTTTGTCCTAAGATGGGAGCATTGATACTGATTTTTTGAATATTGTCGCCAGACAAAGTATGCATCAGTGTGTCATAGGACCGGGTAAGTGATAGAGACTCACCTTTTAAGTAAACAATACTACTTTGAATTTCTCCTTCATATTGACTTACTAAAATTTGTAATTCTCCCGAATCATCAGAGGACTTATAGCTATCAACATACAAGTTGATTTTCAGTGAATCAAAAGTAAGTGTATCATTGGGCAAACGGCCTTCGATAAAAGTTAAGCTTGAATAACTAGAAGCAGATAAATCACCCAATTCAGGGTGATCATAGTTTCCAACAATGAGGTTGTTCTCATTATCTGTTCGAAGGCTATCAATAAAAATGCTTCTTGAAGTAAGGGCTATTTCTAACCTTTCAACAGAAGTGCCTTTATCTAAATTGAAATCGAAGGAATTGTCCTCTGACTCACACGCAACCAATAAAATAAATGATAAGAGGACAACGGTCCTCATTGATGACTTAACCAATAAGTTCATTGTAAAGATTAAAGTAAGATTCTTCAATATTATCTGTCTGCATGGGTTCAATTCTCTTCTCATTAGATATTTCATCCATCAACGCTTGTAAACTTGCGCTAGTCTCTTCCTTGGCATAATTAATTGCATCTGAATACTGCATTCCCATTTTTATAAAACCTTCGTAGTCTGCAGTTCTGAGATGATTTAACATTTCATCATCGATATCGATCATCTTAACTTTTTCAAGCAGGTCCTGTCCAAATTTGTGGGAGAAACTATTGTTGTGAAGTGTGAAGACTGTCTTTGAATTTTGAAAAATCGGGTCATTCTTGTATGTAGTTTTTACATACAGAGGGATTAAACTAGTCATCCAATCATGGCAATGAATAATGTCAGGTGACCAGCCCAGTTTTTTGACGGTCTCGAGCACACCT